>MSHH01000009.1 GCA_001941075.1 Oscillospiraceae bacterium Zagget6
TCCGCCGGGACCCAGAGCGAGGACGCGCTTACCATGAAACAACTTTATCAGAAGAAGGTCGAACTACTATGAATCATCTGCAAAAAATCGCGGCTCTGCTGCCGGAATACGGGCTGGACGCTCTGGCCGTCACCAGCGAACCGGGGGAGTTTTACGCCGTGGGGTTCCACGGGGAGGGCCTGGCCCTGGTCACGTCGGCGGGCAGCTATTACTCCACTGACTCCCGGTACATTGAGGCGGCCCAGAACCAAATCACCGGCTGCGAAATCCACATGATCCAGGGCGCGGGGGACTCCCACGCGAAATGGGCGGGGGAGAAGTGCGCCGCTCTGGGCCTGCGTAAAGTCGGTGTGGAGGAGGACTATCTGAGCCTGGCCGACTTTGAGAAGCTGCAAGCGGCGTTCCCCGCCGGGACGGAGTTCGTCCACGCCAGCGCCCTGCTCTCTCGGCTCCGGGCCAGCAAGGACGAGTGTGAGCTGGCCGTCATGGAGAAGGCCCAGGAGATCACCGACCAGGCGTTTTCAGAAATCCTGGCCTACATCAAGCCCGGCGTCACCGAGAGCGAAATCGCGGCCCGGCTGACCTACCTGATGCAGTCCAAGGGGGCCTCCCGGAACTCCTTCGACCCCATCGTGGCCTCCGGCCCCAACGGGTCCATGCCCCACGCCATTCCCGGCCTGAAACAGATTCAGGAGGGCGAGTTCGTGACCATGGACTTCGGCTGTGTGTACGGCGGCTACTGCTCCGACATGACCCGCACCGTGGCGGTTGGCCAGCCCACCGAGGAAATGCGGCGGGTGTACGACACCGTCCTCCAGGCCCAGCTGACGGGCATCGCCCTGGCAAAGCCCGGCGTCACCGGCGCGGCGGTCCACAACGGCGCGGTGGCGGTGCTGGACAACGCCGGATACGCCGGGAAGATGGGCCACGGTTTCGGCCACAGCCTGGGCATTGAGATTCACGAGAATCCCGGCTTCCGCCCTGCCAACAGCGACCCCATGCCCCTGGGCGCGGTAGTCTCCGCCGAGCCGGGCATCTACCTGCCGGGGCAATTCGGTGTGCGCATCGAGGACGTGGTAGTACTCACCGAGGACGGCTGCCGGGTACTGACCCGGTCCCCCAAGGAACTGATTGTTTTGTAAAAGGCGATTTTATCCAGTATGGGATAAGTTTTTTACGAAGAGCAGCCTTTTTGTAACTGACCGCCCCTCTTGCCGCCCCTGAGAGGGCAGGGAGGGGCAAAGCCCCGGAAGTGCCGCTTGACGGCGGAGGTGGCGCGGCGTAAGCCGCGACGGAGGGGTTTTGCCTTAAAGCTGAGTAAAACGATAGTCAGAAATAACCATTTTAGCATGAATCCCCATTCTAACACAAAGGAGCGATTATGAAACAGCTTTGGAAGCGGCTGCTGGCCGGGAGTATGGCAATTTGTATGGCGGGCATGTGCGTGGTCACGTCCTTCGCAGCCAGTGAGGAAGATATTGTACTGGAGACGGTGTTTGGCACCTCCGACGACTACGAAATTGCGGCCCAGGCCGTGGAGTCCCTGTTGGATGAGGAAGAAGAATCCGCCGAAACGGATGAGGAGGCCGCCAAAGAGGACGAATCCCCCGCCGAGGAGGGTACCCAGGAGGACGATGAGCAGGAGGACCCGGAAGAATCCGAAGACCCAGAGGAATCTGAGGAGCCGACGACTTACGCGGCCATCGCCTGGCTGACCGGGGACGGCACTTATCAGGAATCCGCCTCCTACACCTACACCGGCGAGGCCATCTGCCCGGACTATCAGGTCACGGTGGACGGCGAGACGCTGGACACGGCGGCGCTGACAGAGCAGTGGTTTGCGGACGAGGAATACACCGAGCAGGCCGCAGAGCTGACCTTCACCGACTGTGGCACCTTCTATCTCCAGCTGACGGACGCAGAGGGCGCAGTCGTGGCCCGGGGCAGCTACGCCATCACCCCGGCGGAGCAGGAGATCACCGGCGTGGACACCACCAGCTACAGCTTGAGCTGCAAGTCCTCCTTCCAGCTCTCTCCCGCCGCCCGGGGCAAGCTGAGCTACCAAAGTTCTGACTCCTCCGTGGTCACGGTGACCAGCGCGGGCAAATGCACCGTAGTCGGCGCAGGGACCGCCACCATTACCATCACCGCCGCCGCCACGCAAAATTATCAGGAGGCCACGGCGGAGGTCACGGTTACCGGCACCCGGCTGAGCCAGACCATCACCCTCACCAAGACCAGCTACACCAAGAAATACTCCAGCGGCGGCACCTTCTCCCTGGGGGCCAGCACCAGCGGCGACGGCAAGCTGACCTATACCAGCAGCGACACCAGCGTGGTCAAGGTCAGTTCCTCCGGCAAATGCACCATGAAGGGAGTGGGGACCGCCACCATCACCGTCACTGCGGCCAAAACCAGCGTCTATAAGAAGGCCACCGCCACGGTGAAAATCACCGTCTACACCAAAGCCAAGACGCTGAGTTACTCCTCCTCGTATAAAAAGGGGAAATACTACAAGGCGTTGATGGCTTTGAAGCTGACTGGCGGCAAGCGCAGCAACATCGTCTCTATCGCCCTCTCCCAGCTGGGCTACCACGAGAGCAGCAGCAAGAGTAAGCTCTCCGGCACCTGCTCCGGTTCGGGCAACTGCACCGAGTATGGCCGCTACTACGGTATGACCCAGGCGGCCTGGTGCGCCATGTTCGTCAGCTGGTGTGCCCGGGAAGCCGGGGTCAGCACCTCCGTCATTCCCAAGTACGCCGCCGTGCGGAATTACCACTCCTATTATAAGAAGAAAGGCCGATTCTACAGTTGGACCAAGGTCCGCAAAAAGAGCTATGTACCCCAGCAGGGCGACCTGATTCTTTACGCCAACGTGAAGGGCGGCACCGCCCACCACATCGGCTACGTGGTCAGCGTCACCTACACCAGCAGCAAGGTGAAGATTGTCACCGTGGAGGGCAACTCCAGCGACCAGGTGCGCAAGAAAACCCTGACCCTGAAGCGCAGCAGCTCCAGCGGCAAAATCAACGGCCAGTACATCCTGGGCTTTGCCAAACCCAATTATTGATGAGCTAATAGCCGTTAGCTATTAGCTGTTAGCCAGGCACTGCAAACCAAAAGCACAGAGCTTGAAAAAAGCGTCATTTGGGAACAAACCAGGAGGCCGCAAAAGGCGGCTTCCCCCGTGAGAAATGCCCGTTTCTCCGTGATTTTGACGGAAGGAAACGGGCATTTTTCGTGAAATCTGGAAAACTTTTTGTTGACGAACCGCCCGCGCAGATGGTATAATGCGAAATGCACGGGTGCGCCAAAAGGAGGCGTTGCGGCTTGATTTCCCAGCTGGAAAACGGAAAAAAGGTTGTGGGAGTGAAGCAGACCAGAAAAGCCGTCCTCTCCGGGCGGGCGAAAGAGGTCTTTCTCGCCTGCGACGCGGACCCCGCCGTCACCGGCCCCGTGGAGGCCCTCTGCCGGGAGCAGAACGTTCCTTTGGAGAGCGGCGTCACCATGAAGGAGCTGGGCAGCCAGTGCGGGATCTCCGTGGGAGCCGCCGCCGCCGCGCTGCTGCGGGAGTGAATCTCCCGGTATTTTTTCATTTTGATGATCCTGTTTGTGTGATTCTTGCTGTTCGCTTTCGACTGGCAGCACCAAGCTAATAGCTAATAGCTAACAGCTCATTAATTTGGTTTTAGCGGAATAATTTACGGGTTATTCTGTTAAAATAGATTTTGATTTTTGGAAGAAAGGAGGAAACCATTTATGCCTACTTTTAATCAGCTGGTTCGGAAAGGCCGTGAGACCACCGTCTACAAGTCCACTTCCCCCGCGCTGCAAAAGGGCCGGAACACCCTCAAGGACCGCGAGACCGATCTGTCTTCTCCCCAGAAGAGAGGCGTCTGCACCGCCGTGCGTACCGCCACTCCTAAGAAGCCCAACTCCGCTCTGCGGAAGATCGCCCGTGTTCGTCTGTCCAACGGCTATGAGGTCACTGCCTATATCCCCGGCGTCGGCCACAACCTGCAGGAGCACTCCGTCGTGATGATCCGCGGCGGCCGTGTCAAGGACCTTCCCGGTGTCCGTTACCACATCATCCGCGGCACGCTGGATACCCAGGGCGTCACCGGTCGTATGCAGGCCCGTTCCAAGTACGGCGCCAAGCGGCCCAAGGCGAAGAAGAAGTAATTCTCCCCGCCAAACTCTAATTTGTACTATTGCGCCTCGGCGCAAGGCACAACGCCTTGCCAAGACGTTTATTCATAGATATGGGTAAATCTCTGGCAGGCACGGGGCAAAGCAATTTGCCAGGCACGGAATCCGAACAGCGGGTTTCGAGTACCTATGAAATCATTCAAATATGAAGGAGGGAAGTAAAGTGCCCAGAAGAGGAAATGTACCCAAACGGGAAATTCTCCCCGATCCCATTTATAACTCCGTCCTGGTGACCAAGCTGGTCAACAGCATCATGCTCGACGGCAAGAAGGGCGTCGCCCAGAAGGTCGTGTATGGCGCATTTGACATCGTCCAGGAAAAGACCGGTAAGGACGGTCTGGAGGTGTTCCAGGCGGCCATGGAAAACATCATGCCCACCCTGGAGTGCAAGAGCCGCCGTGTGGGTGGCGCCAACTACCAGGTGCCTATGGAGGTTCGTCCCGCCCGGCGTCAGACCCTGGGTCTGCGCTGGCTGACCCAGTACGCCCGCGCCCGCAGTGAGCGGACCATGAAGGAGCGGCTGGCCGGCGAGATCATGGACGCCGCCAACAACACCGGCAACGCCGTGAAGAAGCGCGAGGATGTCCACAAGATGGCCGAGGCGAACAAGGCCTTCGCTCACTTCCGCTGGTGACAGAACGCTTTTTTGTAAACGCTATTTGTAAGGAGCAAAGTTATGCCTAGAAAAACATCTCTGGAAAAAACCAGAAATATCGGCATCATGGCTCATATCGACGCAGGCAAGACCACGACAACTGAACGTATCTTGTATTACACTGGTGTAAACTACAAGATCGGCGAGGTCCATGAGGGCGCTGCCACCATGGACTGGATGGTTCAGGAGCAGGAGCGCGGCATCACCATCACGTCCGCCGCCACCACCTGCTTTTGGCGTGATCACCGGATCAACATCATCGACACCCCGGGTCACGTGGACTTCACTGTCGAGGTCGAACGCTCCCTGCGTGTGCTGGATGGCTCTGTGACCGTCCTGTGCGCCAAGGGCGGCGTGGAGCCTCAGTCTGAAACTGTGTGGCGCCAGGCCGACCACTATAAAGTTCCCCGCATGATCTACGTCAACAAGATGGACATCATGGGCGCGAACTTCTACCACGTGCTGGACATGGTCCGCGACCGGCTGAAAGCCAACGCCGTGGCCATCCAGCTGCCCATCGGGGCTGAGGATTCCTTCCGGGGCATCATCGACCTGGTGGAGATGAAAGCCGACATCTATTACGACGCCATGGGCAAGGATATGCGCGTGGAAGAAATTCCCGAGGATATGCTGGACCTGGCGAAAGAGTACCGGCAGAAAATGCTGGACAACATCGCCGATGTGGACGACGGCATCATGATGATGGTGCTGGAGGAGGAAGAGATTCCGACCGACATGATCCGTGCGGCCATCCGCAAGGGCTGTATCGACAACGTCATCGTACCCGTGGTCTGCGGCACGTCCTACCGGAACAAGGGCGTTCAGAAGTTGCTGGACGCTATCGTGGACTATATGCCTTCCCCCCTGGACGTTCCGCCTATCACCGGCGTGAACCCCAACACCGACGAAGAGGAAGAGCGTCCCGCTGACGACGACGCGCCCTTCTCCGCCCTGGCGTTCAAGATCATGACCGACCCCTATGTGGGCCGCCTGACCTTCTTCCGGGTCTATTCCGGCCAGTTGGAGAGCGGTTCTTCCGTGATGAATTCCACCAAGAAGAAGCGCGAGCGCATTGGCCGCATCCTTCAGATGCACGCCAACCACCGGGAGGACATCAGCCACGTCTACTCCGGCGACATCGCCGCCGCCGTGGGCCTGAAAAACACCACCACCGGCGACACCCTCTGCGTTGACAGCGCCCCCATCATCCTGGAGTCCATGGAGTTCCCCGAGCCTGTTATCCGGGTGGCCATCGAGCCGAAAACCAAGGCCGGTCAGGAAAAGATGACCGTCGCCCTGATTAAGCTGGCCGAGGAGGACCCCACCTTCAAGACCTACACCGATGAGGAGACGGGTCAGACCATCATCGCCGGTATGGGTGAGCTGCATTTGCAGATCATCGTGGACCGCCTGCTCCGTGAATTCAAGGTAGAGGCCAACGTGGGCGCGCCCCAGGTGGCCTACAAGGAGACCATTCGCAAGAAGTGGGACCAGGACACCAAGTACAAGCGGCAGAGCGGCGGCAGCGGCCAGTATGGTCACGTCAAGATCATCATCGAACCCAACGAGTCCGGCAAGGGCTACGAGTTCGTCAACGCCGTCGTGGGCGGCGCCATCCCCAAGGAGTTCATCCCCGCCGTGGATACCGGTATTCAGGGTGCGATGCAGGCCGGCGTGCTGGCCGGCTACCCCGTGGTCGATGTCAAGGTCACGCTGTACGATGGCTCTTACCACGAGGTTGACTCCTCTGAAATGGCCTTCCGCATCGCCGGTTCTATGGCCTTCAAGGAGGCCATGCGCAACGCCGACCCGGTGCTGATGGAGCCCATCATGAAGGTCTCCGTCATCGTCCCCGACGACTATATGGGCGACGTGATCGGCGACCTGAACGGCCGCCGGGGTCAGATCCAGGGTATGGAGCCGCGCAACGGCGCCACCCAGATCGACGCTTTTGTGCCGCTGAGCAACATGTTCGGCTACGCCACCGACCTGCGGTCCCGCACCCAGGGCCGCGGCCAGTACACCATGGAGCCCAGTCACTACGAGGAGATCCCCAAGTCCATCGCGGAGAAAGTCATCTCCGGGCGGAACAAGCGGGGCTAAAATCTCAGATTTTCGCTAAAAAGCCTATTGCATTTTGCCGGATAGTAAGATACAATAGGCCCATAGCGATGAAATTTCCAGCTTAAAACCTTTATTATCCCATTGTTTAGGAGGAACCTGAAATGGCAAAACAGAAGTTTGACCGTTCTAAGCCCCATGTCAACATCGGCACCATCGGCCACGTTGACCACGGCAAGACCACCCTGACCGCTGCTATCACCAAGTACCTGGCTTTCTCTGGCAAGGCCAGCTACACGGACTATGCTTCCATTGATAAGGCTCCCGAGGAGAAGGCTCGTGGTATCACGATCAACACCGCTCACGTGGAGTATGAGACCGAGAACCGTCACTATGCCCACGTTGACTGCCCGGGCCATGCTGACTATATCAAGAACATGATCACCGGTGCTGCCCAGATGGACGGCGCTATCCTGGTCATCGCCGCCACCGACGGCGTTATGGCTCAGACCCGTGAGCACCTGCTGCTGGCCCGTCAGGTCGGCGTGCCCTATATCGTTGTTTTCCTGAACAAGTGCGATCAGGTTGACGACGAGGAGCTGCTGGAGCTGGTCGAGATGGAAGTCCGCGAGACCCTGGACTTCTACGAGTTCCCCGGCGACGACACCCCCATCGTCATGGGCTCCGCTCTGAACGCTCTGGTTTCCGAGTCCACCGATCCCGACGCTCCCGAGTATGCCTGCATCAAGGAACTGATGGACGCCGTTGACGACTATATCCCCACCCCCGACCGTCTGTCCGACATGCCCTTCCTGATGCCCGTCGAGGACGTCTTCACCATCACCGGCCGCGGCACCGTGGCTACCGGTCGTGTGGAGCGCGGCGTTGTGAAGATGGGTGAGCAGGTCGATATCGTCGGCCTGGAGGAGGAGAAGAAGACCTCCGTCGTCACCGGTCTGGAAATGTTCCGCAAGACCCTGGACTTCGCTCAGGCTGGCGACAACGTCGGCGTTCTGCTGCGCGGCATCGCCCGTACCGACATCGAGCGCGGCCAGGTCCTGTGCAAGCCCAACTCCATCCATCCCCACACCAAGTTCAAGGGCCAGGTTTACGTCCTGAAGAAGGACGAGGGCGGCCGTCACACCCCCTTCTTCAACAACTATCGCCCCCAGTTCTATTTCCGTACCACCGACGTGACCGGCGTCATCACTCTGCCTGAGGGCGTTGAGATGTGTATGCCCGGCGATAACGTCGATATGGACGTGGAGCTGATCACCCCCATCGCCATTGAGAACGGCCTGCGTTTCGCTATCCGTGAGGGTGGCCGCACCGTGGGTTCCGGCGTTGTTATCGGCATCAACGAGTAATTGTTGACCCTTCATAAGTTCTGACCCATTTGCCGGGGCTGGTTTCCAGCCCCGGCAATTTTCAAATCATCCGCACAACGCTCGAACGGAAAGGAGAGCTTGCTATGGAAAACAGTGCCGTGATGACTACGCTGGTGACAGTGCTTTCCAGCAACATCGTGGGCGTGATCCTCACCATCGTTTTTTGCTACATCGTCGCCCAAATCATCCTGAAAATCGCATTCCGTACCCTGGACGCCATGCCCATTGAGATGACGCTGGTGAAGTTTGCCAAGAACGTCATCCGCATCGTGGTCTATGTGGTGGCCGTCCTGATTATCCTGGACCGCATTGGATTCCAAACCAGCTCGCTGGTGGCGCTGGTTTCGGTGCTCTCCGCCGCCTTCGCCCTGGCCGCGCAGAACTCCCTCGCCAACCTGTTCGGCGGAATCCTGCTGCTGATTAACAAACCCTTCCTGGTGGGCGACTACATCTCCGCCGGTGGCGTGGAGGGCACCGTACTGGAAATCGGGCTGCTGAACACCCAAATTAACACCTACGACAACAAGCGCATCAGCATCCCCAACGGCACCATTTCTGAAGAGACCATCACCAACCTCTCCACAGAGGGCTGCCGCCGGGTGGAATATAAGGTGACTGCCTCCTATGACGCCCCCATCGAGTTGACGAAGAAGGCCCTTATGGAGGCCGTTGAAGCCACCAATGGCATCCTGACCGTTCCTGAGGCCCCTGCCGCCCCCTTTGCGCGGGTGAACAGCTACGGCGAGAGCAGCATTGAGTACGTGGTCCGGGTCTGGACCACCAACGCCGCCTATTGGACCGTTTACTTCGACCTGATTGAGAACATCAAGGTCTACTTCGACAAGAACGGCGTGGAAATGACTTACAACCACCTGAACGTCCACATGATGGAGAAGTGAGGGTTATCCCCTTACGCAGCCTTCTGAGCATGGCAGCTCTTAGCTTTGTGGTTCCTGACCTTGTGAGCTGCGCTTATCGTTTGCATTGCTTTACAAACGGCTGGTTTCAATCTCAGCTTTTATTTGCGGCTGTTTACGATTGGTTCACAGTGCCTGACTAACAGCTAACGGCTAATAGCTTATTCAGGATAGGCCAGGCTGTGCATAAACCCGGCCAGATCCGCCGAGCGCACGTCCCCTCCTACGATTTGCCCTTGGCAGACCAGCAGGTCCAGCCGAATACCGCTCTCCCCGGTGGGGTAGTTGGTGACGGTGTAGCTGTAGCGGGTGACGGTCTGCCCGGCGTAGGCCGTCAGGCCGAAACCGCACCCCTCCTGAATGGCCAGATAGTCCGCGTAAGCGTCCCCGAAGGAGGCAGGCAGCGTCACCTGCTCCTGCTCCTCCTCTGGGGCCACAGCCCAGCCCAGAGAGGCGATGTAGGCGGCCCGCGCCTCGGCGGTGGCCCCGTCCAGTTTGCCGGAGACGGCGCTGACAGCGCCCATTTGTCCCGCCACGGCGCACATCGCCAGGGAGAGGGCCAGGGCAGCGGCGGCCAGCAGCTTCCGCCACTGCCGTTTGAGAGATTCCATGTGCAAAGCAGTTCCTCCTTCACAAAAGGCGTTACAGCCAGTTTTATGACCGGGGAATCTTGTCCTATGCCCCAAACGGGGAGAAAACGGAGAAAGGAGCCAGCCATGCGCCGGAAAGACCGGGAGATCACAGACTTCGAGGAGATTTGCGCCCTTGTGGAGCGCTGCCAGGTGGTCCGCCTGGCTATGACGGACGGGGAGACCCCCTATGTGGTCCCGCTGAGCTTCGGGTGGATGGCAGAGGGCGGCAAACTGACGCTGTACTTTCACTCCGCCGGAGAGGGCCGCAAGCTGGACCTTCTGCGGCGAAATCCCCAGGTGTGCTTTGAGATGGACTGCGCCTTTCAGGTGCTGCGGGACGCCGCGCCCTGCCGCTGGGGTGCGGCGTTCGAGAGCGTCATCGGCACTGGGCGGGTGGAGTTTTTAACCGACCCAGCGGAGAAGCAAAAGGGACTGGACGCCCTGATGTCCCACTACGGCTGGGAGGGAGACGCCGCCTATGACGCGGGGACGCTGGCGCGCACCTGCGTCTATAAGGTCACAGCGGATACGCTGACCGGCAAGCGGCGGCGGTGAAAAAAATTTCGCCGCAACCGCAAAAAACGCTTGCATTCTCCCGCCGACGGTGGTAAAATTACCGTGTTGTGCAGGTGTAGTTCAATGGCAGAACTCCAGCTTCCCAAGCTGGCCACGAGGGTTCGATTCCCTTCACCTGCTCCACTGTGGGACGGTAATTGGAGATAATTACCGTCCCTTTTGTTTGTAAATTAATGCGTACTGAACAAAGCCATAAGCATTGAAAGGCAATGCCTTTCATGCTTGTCAGCTTTGTTCAAGTGCAAGGTTTTTGCGCAGATAAGCGAAAAACCTTGCACCATCCGTTGACACAGCAAGCTGTGCCAACGGAAATACGCATTGTTATAATGGCTGCATTTCATGAAACCAGCGTAAAACTGCTGGTTTCATGAAAATGCGCGGCCTTCGCCGCGCAAATAAACCGCCATGCGGTTTATTCAGCAGACATTAAATTCGCGCAAAAGACGGTGACAGTTTATGTTAAACGGAAAAACCATCCTCCTGGGCGTGACCGGCGGGATCGCCTGCTACAAATCCGCAATGCTGGCCTCCGCCCTGTTGAAGCAGCACGCCGACGTGCAGGTGGTGATGACCCGCAACGCCACGGAGTTCATCGCCCCCCTGACCTTTGAGCAGCTCACCGGCAACCGGGTCTGCGTGGACACCTTCGACCGGAACTTCCCCCACAAGGTGGAACATGTTGCCATCGCGGACCGGGCCGACCTGGTGCTGATTGCTCCCGCCACAGCCAACGTGCTGGCAAAGTGCGCCAACGGCTTGGCCGATGATATGCTGACCACCACGGTGCTGGCCTGCGACTGCCCCAAGGTGGCGGCCCCCGCCATGAACACGAAGATGTACCTGAACCCCGTCACCCAGGACAACATCGCCAAGCTCCGGCACTACGGCTGGGAGGTGCTGGCCCCCGGCGAAGGTTCCCTGGCCTGCGGCGCGGTGGGACCTGGGCGGATGCCGGAGCCTCAGGAGCTGCTAGAGGTGTGTCTGCACTACCTCTCCCACGAGAAGGACATGGCTGGGCTGCGGGTGCTGGTCACGGCAGGCCCCACCCGGGAGGCCATCGACCCGGTGCGCTACCTGAGCAACAAATCCACCGGCAAGATGGGTTACGCCGTGGCGAAGGCCGCCGCCGCCCGGGGCGCAGAGGTGACGCTGGTCTCCGGGCCGGTGAACCTGTCCCGGCCCCCCTATGTAGAGGTGGTGGACATCACCACCGCTCAGGAGATGTACGACGCCGTCACCAGCCGGGCGGACGGTGCGGACATCGTTATCAAGGCCGCCGCAGTTGCGGACTATCGCCCCTCCACTGTGGCCGACAACAAGGTGAAGAAGGGGGACGGCGACCTGTCCATCCCCCTGACCCGGACGAAGGACATTTTGGGAGAATTGGGGAGACGGAAACGTCCCGGTCAGTTCCTGTGCGGCTTCTCCATGGAAACGCAGAACATGGTGGAGAACAGCCGGGCCAAGCTGGAGCGAAAAAATCTGGATTTGATTGCCGCCAACAACGTCAAGGTGGCCGGGGCGGGCTTCGCCGTGGACACCAATATTCTCACCCTCATTTCCCCCACCGACATGGTGGAGCTGCCGTTGCTGAGCAAGGACGCGGCGGCGGACGCGCTGTTGGACGAGATCCTCAAGAGAATGAGCAATTAGCAATGTGCAATGTGCAATGGACGGGCTTGCAATCATTGTTTCTGACGGTTCCATAAACCATAAAAACAGCGCTGGAAATTGGGACAACTCCCCATTTCCAGCGCGTTTTGCGTTACAGCACGATTCGTTTCAATTCCTCGTAGTTTTCCACGATGTACTCCGCTCCGGCGGCGGCGAACTCCTCCCGGCTGCCGTAGCCCCACAGCACCCCCGCGCAGGCGATGCCGTTCTCGTGTGCGCCGAAGATGTCGTGTTCCCGGTCACCCACCATCAAAATCTCCGACCGCGGCACCTCTCCGCAGGCGGCCACGGCCCGGCCCACGATGAGCGGCTTGTAGCAGCCCCCGCCGGACTCGTCCATGGTGCCGCCAAAGACGTGGTCAAAATACTGGGTCAGGCCGAAGTGGTCCAGCACCCGCTGGGCCATGGGCAGGGGTTTGGAGGTGGCCACCAGCAGCGTTTTCCCCGCCGCCCGCAGCTCTGCCAGACAGCCCTCCATG
This sequence comes from Oscillospiraceae bacterium Zagget6, assembly GCA_001941075.1. Taxonomy (GTDB): domain Bacteria; phylum Bacillota; class Clostridia; order Oscillospirales; family Oscillospiraceae; genus Onthomonas. The sequence continues at coordinate 12,592 of MSHH01000009.1, forward strand.
CCCGGGTAGACCCGGTTCTCGAAGATGCCGCCCTGCTCGTTGTACCGGATGCGGTACTGGCGGATGGTTTCGGTCATCTCCTCCAGGGGGACGCCGTAACAGGTGTGAAAGGTCTCGTTGAGGGGCGGGCCGACGAAGCGGCGCAGCAGCGCCGGGTCCCCCACCGGGTAGCCCATTTTTTCCAGGGCGTAGGCGGCGGAGTTCATGATGCCGGGACCGGAATCGGTGAGGGTGCCGTCCAGGTCGAACAGCAGACAGGTATAGGACACAGTGGTTTCTCCTTTCGTCTGTCGAGCAGACAGACAGCTTCGCGTTATAAAATGGCTGCCGCGTCGCGGCAGCCATTTGCGGTTTTCTGCGTTATGTCACTCCACAGTGACAGATTTCGCCAGATTCCGGGGCTTATCCACGTCCAGGCCCTTGGCGCAGCTGACATAGTATCCCATCAGCTGGAGGGGGATAATGGCTAAGCTGGCGGCGAAATAGGGGTCGGTTTTGGGAACGTAGACGGTAAAGTCGGCGGTGTCCTCGATGGCGTAGTTGCCGTAGGTGGTCAGGCCCATCAGGTAGGCCCCCCGGCTCTTGACCTCCACCATGTTGGAGACGGTCTTTTCAAACAAATCGTCCTGGGTCAGCACACCCACCACCAACACGCCGTCCTCTATCAGGGAGATGGTGCCGTGCTTCAGCTCGCCGGCGGCGTAGGCTTCGGAGTGGACGTAGCTGATCTCCTTCATCTTCAGGCTGCCTTCCAGACTGATGGCGTAGTCCAGTTCCCGGCCAATGAAGAAGATGTCGTGGGCGTTGGAGAACTTGCTGGCGAACCACTGGATGCGGGCCTCGTCCTCCAGCACCTTGCTGATTTTGTCGGGCAGAGTCTGCAACTCGGCGATCAGGTTGTCATAGCGGTCCTGGTCGATGGCGCCGCGAACGTAGGCAAACTGAATGGCCAGCAGGTAGCAGGCGATGAGCTGGGTGCTGTAAGCCTTGGTGGTGGCTACGGCGATCTCCGGCCCCGCCAGGGTGTAAAACACGTTGTCCGCCTCCCGTGCGATGCTGGACCCCACCACGTTGACGATGGCGATGGTGCGCACTCCACGGGCCTTGGCTTCCCGCAGGGCGGCCAGACTGTCGGCGGTCTCGCCGGACTGACTGATGATGACCACGGCGGAGTTTTCCACCAGGATGGGGTCCCGGTAACGGAACTCGCTGCCCAGCTCCACCTCTACGGGGATTCGTGCCAACCCTTCGATTACGCTCTTGGCGGCGATGCCCACGTGGTAGGCGCTGCCGCAGGCCACGATATACAGCCGGGACAGCTGGCGGATGTCCTCATCGGAAAGGCCCACGGCGGTCAGGTCGATGTGTCCGTCCATCAGGCAGGAGTGCATGGTGTCCCGCACGGCCTTGGGCTGCTCCTGGATCTCCTTCATCATGAAGTGCTCGTAGCCGCCCTTTTCTGCGGCCTCGGCGTCCCACTGAATCTCAACCAGGTTCTTGGAGATCTCCTCCCTGTCGATGTTGTAGAAGGTCACGCCCTCTCTGGTCAGCCGGGCGATCTCCAGGTTGCCGATATAGTACACGTTGCGGGTGTATTTCAAGATGGCGGGTACGTCGGAGGCGATAAGGCTGCCCTGCTCGCTGCGGCCCACGATGAGAGGGCTGTCCTTGCGGACGGCGTAGATGACGCCCGGCTCGTCCTTGAGCATGATACCCAGGGCGTAGGAGCCACGCACCCGGAGCATGACCTTGGCGATGGCCTCCAAGGGGTTGTGCTGGCATTTTTTATAGTAGTAGTCCAGCAGCTTGGTGACCACCTCAGTGTCCGTCTGAGAGTAGAAGGAGTAACCGTTCCTGGTGAGCTTCTCTTTCAGCTCCAGGTAGTTCTCGATGATGCCGTTGTGGACCACAAAGATCTCCCGGTCGTCGCTGAAATGGGGGTGGGCGTTGACGGCGGAAGGCTCCCCGTGGGTGGCCCAGCGGGTGTGGCCGATGCCGCAGCTGCCCGGCACGGCCTGACCGCTATTGGTTTTTTCCGCCAGTTCCTTCAAGCGGCCCTTGACCTTGACCACCTCCACCTTGTCGGAGGCGTCGTCCTTGACCGCGATGCCCGCCGAATCATAGCCGCGGTACTCCAGTTTGGCCAGCCCGTCCAGCAGAATGGGGGCTGCCTGTCCTGCGCCAGTAAAACCAACGATTCCACACATAATATAACTTCTCCTTTCGCGGCCAGAGGCCGCAGATCCTGTAGCCAACGTTGACCGTTCAAGTGAATTTTGTCTGATGTTTTGATGCCTTTGATAACTGCCATTATAGCGCAAAGCGGCCAGTTGAGCAACACAAAAATAGGTTTTCGGCGTTTCAGATAGTTTTCCCGGACGTTTGAGGGGAAAAACCACAGGATTGCCCATTCTGCCCCCTCCCGTTCAAACGCAGGACAGGAATTTGTGAGATCGAAAAAGTTACAAATAGTAACAAAAATTAACCATCTCAAACGCACAGAAATTTTCAATTTGAATTGTGTCAACCATCAACTTTTTGCGTTTTATTTCCCGAAATCAGGGCTATTTTCACGAAAATTTTCTTTTTTCAGAAAAAACGTAAAATTTCTGAAAAAAAGACTGGAACTGTGGGGAGAGTTGTGCTATAATCGAAAAAGTTACAAAAGGTTTACAAAAAGAAACAGGAGGCAACCAATGAAACCCACGCATACCCACAAGCTCCTTTCTCTGGTCCTGGCGCTGGCTATGGTGTTCAGCCTGGCCTGCCCCGCCTTTGCTGCGGAAGTGGATACAGCGGAAGTTCTGGAGGACGAAACGACTGCCAGCGAGACCACCGGTTCCGACAGCGAGGACTGGGATACCCTCCCTGTCACAGACGACAGCGAGGACGAAACCGCCGACAGCTCCGCTGAGGAGACCCCCGCCGAGGAGGAAACCGACGCCGAGAACGAATCAGATACGGAAGACGCTGCGGAACCCGACGAAGAGAGCGCGGCTGACGCGGAAGAAGCGGAGGAGACGGAGAGCGCCGAAGAAGAGGCTGTCGTGACCGACCTGGAAACCGATGGAGAGAGCGACGGCATTGTCTTTGCTCTGGGCGAGGAGGATGAGAGCTGGGTCTACACCCTGGACGCTGATGGTGACCCGGTTTTTGCCTTTGTCTACCAGGAGGACGAGCAGCAGATGTTCGCCGCCGACGGGTTCTATCTGTTGCCCGCAGGCACCGTGCAGGTGACACAGGAAGGGACGACCATCACCTATTCTTTTGCCGCCGGTATCTATTACTTTGACGCGGACGGCATCTGGCAGAAGGATCTGGACGAGGAGACCGCCTCTGTTATCCTGACCACGGTGGATGAGGAAAACGGCGACTTGGTGGTGGAGGACGCCGACAGCAAGGTGCTGACGTTGGATTCCGCCACGGTGAAAGAGACGGAGAACGGTTATTCCATCTCCAGCAATATCGAGTATTTTGACGGCAAGTTCAACAGCCGTTACTACTATGAGGGCGAGCTTTATTCCGGTTTGTTCCGGTTTAAGTCGAGCGGCAAGCTCTACCTCATCACCAACGGCGTGGGGAAATCCTTCACTGGCACCATGAAGTCCTCCTACGGCACATACATCTGCAATTATACGCTGTCCACCAGCTATGACGGCCTCTATTACAAGAGCGGAAAAGTCTTCACCGGTCTCCGTGCCAGCAACCTCACCTATTACACCAAGGGCAAGAAGGACACCTCTGTCAGCGGCTGGAAAACCATCAGCAGCAAGGAGTATTACTTCACCAAGGGCAAAGCCGCCACCGGCACCAAGCGCATCAAGCGCAACGGCTATACCTATACTTATACGTTCCGCTCCGACGGGACCCTGGTGACCAACCTGTTTGAGTACAACAGCAGCTATAAGAAGAAGAAACTGCACATCGTCCTGGCCCGGGGTTCCCACACCGGCACCATCCTGGCCTACAACTCCAGCACCAAAAAGTATGACATCCCCGTCAAGAGCTTTGTGGTGTCCATGTCCCGTGCCAGCTCCAACACCAAGCCCGGCACCTATAAGCTGACCACCCGGAAGCGCTGGTGGAAGTACAGTTCCAAGCTGTACTATCAGTACGCCACCTACGTCTCCGGAAGCGGCAGCTGGACCCACTCCGAGCAGTATTCCAAGGCCAGCGTCAAAGCCCTGAAGTATAGCTCCTACAACGGCCTGGGCACCAACCAGTCCAAGCAGTGTATTCGGATGCAGGTGGTCAACTGCAAGCTGATTTACGATTTGGGCAAATCCAATGGCAGCAACACCAGAGTGGTCATCACCAGAGGCAACGGGTATCTGCCCTTCGGCAAGATGACCCTGAGCAACAACTACGACGCCACCGGCAAGATCAAGAGCAGCCAGAAGTACGACCCCACCGACCCGGCTGTGTAAACTTTACATCACCAAAAATCCCCTGTACAGAGATGTACGGGGGATTTTTTGAGCCTGTCGAAAAACGACAGGCTCTCGACCAAAATCACGGATTTTGGTCGAAAATGCGGCCCCGGCAGCGCACGCGCAGGCGCGCACGTTTGGGGCCTCCCTGTGTGCTTTTGCCGGTACACGCCCGGCTAAAAGCAAGGATTTCACTTTATTTTGCCGCAAAGCGGCAAAACTCCTGCGGAGGGCTTTTATAACTTTTCGTTACAATTAATTTGCTGGAAATGACTTTTTTGACAACCTGAACCCCCTGTACAGAGCTGCACGGGGGATTTTTAATCGGCAGACACAACTGACGCAAAAAAAGAAAACCGGCGCAACTGCTTGCGCCGGAGGTTCTTTGTCTGTTGTCATTCGCAGTTTGCCTCAAACACTCACGCACGGGTCACTTTGCCGGAACGGAGGCACCGGGAGCAGACATAAACGTGGGTGGGAGTACCGTCAACGACTGCCTTGACACGCTTCACGTTGGGTTTCCAGGTGCGATTGGAACGGCGGTGGGAATGGGACACCTGAATGCCGAAGGTCACGCCTTTGCCGCAGTAGCTGCACTTTGCCATTTTGCATACCTCCTTCTTAGCTTGCTTATCTATTGAACTTCTTGTTCTGTCAACAAAGTCCACTGAAACAGCGAACATTATAATATCAGAACTGCGGAAAAAAAATCAAGACCTTTCCCCCTGGAATTTGAAAAAAATATTCTCTGACCGGGAGATAAATTTGGTGACATCGGTTGCGCACCGATGAAAAATAGGGTATACTGACCGTACTGGCTGTTATTTATCTTATATATCAACTGTTGCGTTCTGTCAACGGCGCAGCTGTCGGCTGTCCGGTTTCCAATTTTACACCATCAAAGGAGGAGAAGTCATATGCCAAATACACAGAGCATTTCGCTGAAAACGCTGGTGAAAGAGTTTAACCTGGAGATCCTGCACAAGGGTGCGGGATACGAGACCCAGCAGGTGGTCCAGACCAGCATCAACCGGCCGGGCCTGTCCCTGGTGGGGTTCTATGACTATTTCGACAGCAACCGCCTCCAGCTGATGGGCAAGATGGAGAACACCTACCTGAAGATGATGGGCCGGGAGGAACGGCTCAAGTGCTTCCGGGATCTGATGTCCCACCCCATCCCGGCGGTGATCCTGGCCCGGAACCTGGCGCCCTACCCGGAGTGCTTGCAGGCGGCGGAGGAATATGGCCGCACCGTCCTGCGCAGCGCCCAGGAGACCGGCGAGCTGATGAGCGACCTGACCACCTCTCTGCGCTCCTACCTCTCCCCCCGCATCACCCGCCACGGTGTGCTGGTGGAGGTCTACGGCGAAGGTATCCTGCTGATGGGTGAGAGCGGCGTGGGCAAGTCCGAAACCGCCATCGAGCTGATCAAGCGGGGCCACCGGCTCATCGCCGACGACGCGGTGGAAATTCAGCGGGTACACCCCAACAAACTGATGGGCTCCGCCCCGGAGTTGATCCGCTACTACGTGGAAATGCGGGGCATCGGCGTCATCGACGTGCGGCAGCTGTTCGGCATGTCCGCCATCAAGGACAGCCAGTATATCGACATGATCATCAACCTGGAGCAGTGGCGAGAGGGCATGATTTACGACCGGCTGGGGCTGGACGACTTCTGGACCACCATCCTGGACGTGGAGATCCCCACCCTGACCATCCCGGTGAAGCCTGGCCGGAACCTGGCCGTCATCATCGAAGTAGCCGCCATGAACAACCGCCACAAGAAGATGGGCTACAACGCCGCCCAGGAGTTCACCGACCGCATCAACGCCCATTTCAGCGAGCAAATGGCCGAGGCCGAAGGGGACGCCCCGGAAACATGAGGAGGCCGTGATATTCAATGAACATCGAAATACGCGCCTGTGAGCGGGAGGACCTGCCCGCCGCCTGTGCCATCTGGAACCGGGTGGTGGAGGACGGCGTGGCCTTCCCTCAGATGGAGGCGCTGGATGAGGACAGCGGCGGGGTGTTTTTTGCACAGCAGTCCTTTACTGGCGTGGCGGCAGACACTGAGACCGGCCAGGTGGTGGGAATGTACATCCTGCACCCCAACAACGTGGGCCGCTGCGGACACATCTGTAACGCCAGCTACGCGGTGCGGGCTGACCTGCGGGGTCAGCACATCGGTGAGGCGCTGGTGCGCCACAGCCTGGAGAAAGGCAGAGAACTGGGGTTCCGCGTCCTCCAGTTCAACGCGGTGGTGTGCAGCAACGTCCACGCCCTCCGGCTCTATGAAAAGCTGGGATTTGTCCGACTGGGAATCGTCCCCGGCGGGTTCCTCCGCAAAGACGGAGTATATGACGACATCGTGCTGATGTATCATCCGCTGGTTTGACGGCAAAAAGACAGGCCGCCCTTCACGCAGTCGGGCAGCGGATGTGCGTCGTTTGGTGCCTTTTTGTTCGACAGAGGTGGAATTACAGTTTCCAGACACCAGCCGCTTAAATACGCGGCTGGTTTAAAGAGATACGCAGAATTGCACATTGCTCATTGCACATTGCAAATTGACAAAACGCCTGAACAACGCCTGTTGCGCGGATGTCTGGGCGTTTTTTGCGCCTCCGAAGCTCCAGAGAGCGGGATTCCAGCCGACAATTTTCAAAAAAATACGAAAATTGCTGAAAAAAGTCTGTTCATCTTGTTCAACTTGTGGTATTATGTCCTTTGTTGAGCCGACGCGGGCCTTTCCGCGCCGTGAGCAGGAAGGAGCTGCCTAGATAGCATGAAAATCATTGTCTGCATGAAGCAGGTTCCGGCCACCAGTCAGGTGGAGATAGACCCGGAAACCGGCGCCATGAAGCGCCTGAGCGCAAATACCCGCACCAACCCCTATGACCTTTTCGCCCTGGAGACCGCCCTGCAAATCCGGGAGAAGCTGGGCGGCACCGTCACCGTCCTGACCATGGGCCCCGACCAAGCCAAGGTCATGATGCAGGACGCCTACACCATGGGCGCCGACGACGCGGTCATCCTCTCCGACCGGAAATTCGCCGGGTCGGACGTGCTGGCCACCTCTTACACTCTGGCCCAGGGCATCCGCGTTCTGGGCGGAGCCGATTTAATTCTCTGTGGCCGCCAGACCACCGACGGCGACACCGCCCAGGTGGGACCCGCCATCGCGGAGCATCTGGGTATCCCCCACTGCGCCTGGGTCGCGGAAGTGGTGGACGTGACCGAGGAATCCATTCAGGTGCGGCAGGATCTGGTCTCTGTGGCCCAGGTCTCTGAAATGCACTACCCCTGCCTGATCACCGTGGATAAAGATATGTGCGTCCCCCGCCTGCCCTCCTACCGGCTGAAAAAGCAGACGGCAGGCCGTCCGGTGCGCATCCTCTCCTTTGCCGACCTGCCTGACCAGAACCTGAGCCGCTACGGTCTGGTGGGGTCCCCTACCAGCGTAGCCAAAATGTTCGCGCCCCCGGTGGGCGACAGCCAGGTCTATCTGGAGGGTACGCCCGAGCAGAAGGCCGAGACGCTGTTCGACACGCTGGTGTCGAAAAAAATCATCTGACGGGAGGGAACTGGCATGGATTTGATTCGTTTTAACGCCGCCCGGTGCGACCTCTGCGGGACCTGCATCCGGGACTGTCCCTTTGGCGCCCTCTCCATGGGCGAGCGGGGCATTGAGGTAGGGGAGACCTGCCGGATGTGCGGTCTGTGCGTCCGCCGCTGCCCCCACAAGGCCATCACCTTTGAACAGAAGGCCGGCGCCGTGGACAAGCGCCAGTGGCGGGATTTCCTGATTTTTGTGGAGCAGGAGCGGGGTGACATCCACCCTGTGGCCTATGAGCTGATTGGCGAGGCCCGGAAAATGGCCCCCAAGGTGGGCTACAAGGTCAACTGCGTCCTGGTGGGCGGGGAAGGCACCGCTCAAAACGCGGAGAAGCTGCTGCCCTACGGCGTGGACACCGTTTACGTCTACGAACACCCCGGCTTCGCGGGCTTCAAGGCCGACTGCTATGCCGACGCCGTGGCGGACTGCATCGCCAACACCCAGCCCTCCTCCGTTCTCATCGGGGCCACTTCCCTGGGGCGGAGCCTGGCCCCCCGGCTTTCCACCCGGTATCACACCGGCCTGACCGCCGACTGCACCACCCTGGACATCCAGCCCAACACCGACATGGTGCAAATTCGCCCCGCCTTTGGCGGCAACATCATGGCGCAGATTTTGATTGCCAACTCCCGGCCCCAGTTTGCCACCGTCCGTTACCGGGTCATGGACCGGGCCAAAAAGGTGGACAACCCTCAAGGCATCGTGGCCTGCTGCAAGGTGACGGATGCCATGGTCCACTCCGGCATCAAGGTCATTTCCTCCACCTTAATAGAGAAGAAAAAGACCATCGAGGAGGCCGAGCGCATCGTAGCCATTGGCCGTGGCGTGCGCAACGAGGAGGGCGTGGAGCTTTGCCGCCAGCTGGCCCAGGCCCTGGGCGCACAGCTGGCCTTCACCCGGCCCATGGTGGAGCAGGGCGTGGGCGACCAGCTGCACCAAATTGGCCTCTCCGGTCACACCGTCCGCCCCAAGCTCATCATCACCTGCGGGGTGTCCGGGGCCATCCAGTTCACCTCCTGCATGAGCAGCGCGGAGACCATCGTGGCTATTAACAGCGACCCCAATGCACAAATTTTCGGCGTAGCCAGCTACTGCATCGTGGACGACCTCTATCAGGTGGTCCCCAAGCTGACCCAGCTGCTGCAAGAGCGGAAGGAGGACTGACCTATGGCGTTTCCCTATAAAAAAATGGACGAGGCCGACTTCGCCTACATCCGCTCCGTCACTGCGCCGGACCGGGTGATGGTGGGCGATGAGATCGCCAGCGAATACTACCACGACGAAATGCCCAACTACGGCACCTTCCCCCCGGAGCTGTACGTGGAGGTCGTGGACAAATACGAAATTTCCAAAATCATGGCCTACTGCAACGGGAAGAACATCCCTGTGGTGGTGCGCGGCGCGGGCACCGGACTGGCCGGTGGCTCCAACTGCAAGTACGGCGGCGTCATGCTCTCCATCATGCGGATGAACAAAATCGACCCCGTAGACCACAAGAACCAGACCATCACCTGTCAGCCCGGCGCGCTGCTGCTGGACGTGCAGGCCGCCGCGTCTGCGGAAGGGCTGTTCTACCCCCCTGACCCCGGAGAGAAAACCGCCACCATCGGCGGCAACGTCATCACCAACGCCGGCGGCATGAAGGCCGTCCGCTACGGTCTGACCCGGGACTTCGTCCGCTGCATCGAGGCGGTGCTGCCCGACGGCTCCATCGAGCGGTTCTCCTCCAATGTGGTGAAGAACACCACCGGCTACGACATCAAAGACCTGGTCATCGGCTCCGAGGGGACCCTGTGCATCCTCACCGAAGTGACCTTGAAGCTGCTGCCCGCCCCCAACTGCACCTGCACCCTGGTCATGCCCTTCCACAGCCTGGAGGAGTGTGCCGACATGGTTCCCAAGGTGCTGGAGCTGCCCTTCGTTCCCACCGCCATCGAGTTTTTGGAGCGGGAGTTGATCGACATCGTGGAGCGCAACCTGAACAAGCCCTTGCCCGTCAAGGAGGGCGAGGCGGTGCTCATCGTCATGTATGACGCCTCCAGCCAGAGCGAGCTGGACGCGGCGGTGGAGGCTGCGGCGGAAGCTGCTTTGGAAAACGGAGCCATTGACTGTGCCATCGCCAACACCCCGGAGCGGGCCGCTTCGGTCTGGGAGGTGCGCGGCGGTATTCTGGAGGGCATGAAGGCCGACTCCGTCTCTCAGGAGGAGTGCGACGTGGTGGTGCCCCGGTCCAAAATCGCCCAGTACGTCAAGGACGCCAAGCGCATCGCCCTGTCTCACGGCATCCGGGTGGAACCCTGCGGTCACTGCGGCGACGGCAATATCCACACCGAGCTGCTCCGTGGCCCGGAGATGTCCGACGAGGAGTGGGAATCCGCCACCCACGCCTGTCTGGTGGAGCTGTACGCCCTGTCCAAGGAGCTGGGCGGCCAGCTCTCCGGCGAACACGGCATTGGCAACGGACGGTTGGAGTATTTGAAGGAGTTCGTCGGTCCCCGGATGATCCAGCTCTACAAGGCCGTCAAGCTGGCCTTCGACGAGAACCTGATTCTGAACCCGGGCAAAATCATCGAGTTCAACGAGTGAGCGTCTATCCTTTCCCTTCGGGTGAAGGGAAAATAACATCTGGTTATCCCTTTGAATCAGCCGCGTTTTTAGTAGCTAGTGGCTAGTGATTAGTGGCTAGAAATCGAGCGTTTTTCACTCAAAATCCCACATTTGTCGGGCAAAACTGACACCAGGCGACAAGCGCTATCCCCTCTTGCCTCCCCTGAAAGGGGAGGTGGCGCGGCGCAAGCCGCGACGGAGGGGTTTCTGGTACACGGCTGTGCAAAAGGAATAGTCAGAAAATAAATACTTTTAGGATAGGAGAGAGAGGAAACTACTATGAGTAAAAAATCTCTGTTGGTAGACAAGAGCAGAATGCCCCTGGCAATGGGCATTGCCTTTGTCGCCTTCACCACCCAGTTCGGCGGCGGCTTCGCCTCCGGCGCGCAAATCAAGCAGTACTTCATCAACTACGGCATTTGGTGCCTGATTCTACCGGTGCTGAGCCAGGGGCTGTACGCGCTGTTTTTCTGGTACGGGATGCGCTATGCCTACAAGCACAAAACCTACGACTACCGCTCCTTCTCCGACAGTCTCTATGGCAAGACCCGCCCGGTCATGTCCAACGCGTTTGAGATCTGCTACCTGATTATGATCGGCACCGCCTCCGCCGCAGCCTTCGCCACCGGCGGCTCCACCCTGAACACCCTGACCAACATCCCCTACTGGCTGTGTACCCTCATCGTGGCGGCGTTCATCTTCTTCATCGCCATGTATGGCAGCGGCGTGGTCCGCGCCGCCGCCTCCACCCTGTCCGTCCTTATCATCATCGGCCTGGTGGCCGTGCTGGTGCCCAACATCATTGTCCAGTGGCCTGCCATCTCCGCCGCCATTGGCAACATGCTCTCCGGCCAGATGGTGGCCGGTTCCACCGAGACCGGCGCTTTCGGCCCCGCCCTGTGGATGGCCTTCCTGTACTTCCTGTTCCAGCTGGCCTCCGTCTCCGTCATGTACCAGCATATGGAGCCGGTCACCGACGTAAAGCAAATCAACCAGGCCGCCATTGGCATGTTTGTGGTCAACTTCTTCTCCATGGAGCTGTCCATCGTGGGTATGCTGGCCGTTATGTATGTGGCGGACATGGCCGAGGCCTCCGTCCCCATGCTGGTGCTGGTGCAGAACGGCGTGGGCGCGGCTGTCCTGACCCCCATCATCTCCATCCTCATCATTCTGGGTTCCATTTCCACCGGCGTGAACATGATCGCCGGCATCGTGGCCCGGTGCGTCAACGCCGTCGAGCGCCGCAAGCCCGACGAGGCTTCCCGTCAGAAGGGCCACATGGTCCGCATGGCCATTGCCACCGCCATTTTCGTGGCCATCGCCTGGGGCATCGCCCAGTTCGGCCTGATGGCCGTGGTCAAGCAGGGCTACGCCTATCTGGGCTACGCCGCCCTCATCACCGTGTTCATTCCCTTCGTTATCCACGCCATTGCTACCAAAATGAAGGAGATTTAAAGCGGGTTTTCCGGGCGGGCTGCGCTGCCTGCCTCTGATTCCCACTTGTCACCGGTCTGACGACGTGGTAAACTAAACAAAACGGACGGCGGAAAGGCACCAAGTCCTTTCCGCCGTTTATTATGGACAGAGAGAAGAGAGAAACAAATGGCAACGATCATCCTCAAACAGCTCATCACCTTTACCATCATGGCCGCCATTGGCGTGTTGGCCGTCAAGCTCCACGTGTTGGACGGCCAGGGCCTGGGGGCCATTGCGTCACTGGTCATCAACATCACCATGCCGCTGATGCTGCTGACCAACATCCTGGAAGGGGCCACCCGCCAGCAGCTGCTGGACACCCTCATCATCATTCCTTTGGGTATCCTGCTGGTGGCGCTGCTCTACGCCCTGGCGTGGCTGGCGGCAAAGCTCTGCCACCTGGAGGGGAACAAAAAGCGGGTGTTCTGCGCCTGCGGCACTCTGGGCAACAACGGCTTTATGGGTATCCCTCTGGCGGTGGCGCTGTTCCCCCAGCTGGGGACGCTGTACAGCGCCGTCTTTACCCTGGTGGACCAGACCGCCTGCTGGAGCCTGGGGTATTACCTCTGCCTGCCGGAGGAAAAGCTCAAGGACAGCCGGTGGAGCGCCAACCTGAAAAAGGTGGTCAACCCCTGCATCGTGGCCATTTGCATTGCCGTGGTCATGCTGCTGGCGGGGCTGCACCTGCCCGACCTGCTGCAAAGTGCCCTCTCCACCGTGGGCGGCGTCACCTCCCCTTTGGCGATGGTCTACATCGGCGGGCTGGCGGCGGGGCTGGACCTGAAACAGGCCCTGACCACCCGGGAGTTTTACCTGATTCCCGTGGTCAAAATGCTGCTGACCCCCTTGCTGATGTTCCTGGCTCTGCACACCGCCGGGATAGACGAGGGCATCACCCTCTACATGACCATGATCGCCGGGACGCCTACCATGGCTTCGGTGGCGATGATGGCCCGGAACAATGGCTCCGAGGGGGACTACGCCGCCGGAGCGGTGTTGCTGACCACCGTCTGCTGCATCGTCACGCTGCCTCTGGTGATGCTGGTGGTGGGGCTGTTTTGACGAATCCGTGCGCCCGACAGGGCAGCATGAAGGAACACCGTCTCAAAACAGTCCGGATGTGGGGAATCAATTCCATTTTTTTCAGTTCAAAATGCAACTCCATCCATGTGGAATTGCAAAATTCCCAAAAAAGGCGGGGTCAACCGGTTGACAAACCTATAGTTTCCGCCTATAATTATTTTAGCGTTTGTACATACAGAAGATACGGCAACTCTCCAGGGCTGCGCTGCACATCTGTTTTGCGGCGCTGTCTGAAACGCAATTCGCCAACGGCGGCAAAAAAGTAAGTCCATGCTGTGCTGTGAAACGAATCGCGGGTGAGATTTGCCGTTTTTATTTCCGTATGTATAACAGAGAGAAACCCCAAAAAAGGAAGCTCCGATTCAATGGCCCTGGCTGGGCGAGCAGAGTTTGCGCAAATCGAGGCGCAAAAACGCAGGAATACTTTGTGTATTTCAAGTTTTTGCAACGAAGAGTTGCACAAAATATGCCGTCCAGACGCCAGGAGTTATTGGAGAGGAGGTTCCCAAAAAGAAAAAAAGGAGAGTGAATGTTTTGGGCAAGTACATTGTGAAGCGTGTCTTGCTGGCGATCCTGACCATCTTTGTCATCAGCCTGATCACCTTCTTCGCCATGAACGCCATCCCTGGTGGGCCGTTCAACAGCGAGAAGGCCACCAGCGAGGCTACGAAGGCCGCGCTGGAGGCAAGGTACAACCTGGACAAGCCGGTGATCGTGCAGTATGGCCTCTACATGAAGAACCTGCTGCAAGGCGATTTGGGCGTGAGCCTGAAAACCGGTCGGAACATCAGCGACATCATCGGGGAGAGCTTCCCCATTTCCGCCAAGCTGGGCCTGGCCGCCGCCTGCCTTGCCATTGTGCTGGGTCTGGTGCTGGGGTCCATCGCCGCACTGATGAGAAACCGCGTCCCTGACCGGCTCATCGTCTTTTTCACCACGCTGGTGACAGCCATGCCGTCCTTCGTGCTGGCAACCTTGTTGCTGTATGTGTTCTGTATGAAGCTGGGGTGGGTCCCCGTCTGGAGCGCCGGCAACAACAACATCATCCTACCCGTCATTTCCCTGGCCTGTTATCCCATGGCCTACATCACCCGTCTGACCAAGACCTCCATGCTGGACGCTTTGAGCCAGGACTACATCCGCACCGCACGGGCCAAAGGTGTGCCGCAAATCAAGGTCATCTTTAAGCACGGCCTGCGCAACGCCCTGATTCCTGTCATCACCTACGTCGGCCCCATGATCGCTTCGATTCTGACCGGCTCCATGGTGGTGGAGAGCATCTTCACCATCGGCGGCCTGGGCAGCAAGTTCGTCACCGGCATCACCAACCGGGACTACACCCTGATCATGGCTACCACCATCTTCCTGGCCGTCATCATGGTCATTGCCAACCTGATCACCGACATTGTTTACAAGCTGGTCGATCCCCGTATCAAGCTGGAGTAAGGAGGAATCTCAATTATGGCTGAAAACTTTAAGAAATCTCCTCTCTCCGCCCAGGTGGACCTGTCCAAGTTTGCCCCCGCCACCGACGAGGAGAAGCGTCAGCAGGACGTAATGGGCGAATCCACCACCTTCTTTAAGGACGGAATGCGCCGCCTGCGGAAGAACCCCCTGGCGATGGGCGCCATCGTGGTGCTGATCCTGATTATTCTCATCATCATCTTCGCCCCCATGATTGTCCCCTACGGCTACGCCGAAATCGTCAAGGGCGCCAGCAACCTGGGTCCCTTCCAGTACAGCTCCAGCGAGCAGGCGTCCATCGCCGCCGGTGAGAGCGTGTTCCCCCACATCTTCGGCACCGATTCTCTGGGCCGTGACTACTTCATCCGCGTGGTCTACGGCACCCGCGTCTCTCTGTGCGTGGGCCTGTTCGCCTCCCTGATGGTCCTGATCATCGGCATGGTTTATGGCTCCATCGCCGGCTACCTGGGCGGCATGGTGGACATGATTATGATGCGTATCGTGGACATCATCTATTCCCTGCCTGATATGCTGATCATCATCCTGCTGTCTGTGGTGCTGAACGAGACCCTGGGTGGCGTCATCAAGGGAACCATCCTTGCCAAGCTGGGCACCAACATGATTTCCCTGTTCATCGTCTACGGACTGTTGTACTGGGTATCCATGGCCCGGCTCATCCGCGGTCAGATTTTGACCATCAAACAGAATGAATACGTGCTGGCGGCCCAGTGCATCGGCACCTCCACTGGTCGTATCATTAGTCGGCACATCCTGCCCAACTGCCTGTCCGTCATCATCATCACCACTGCCCTCCAGATTCCTTCCGCAATCTTTACCGAGAGCTACCTGTCCTTCCTGGGCCTGGGCGTTTCCGCCCCCATGCCCTCCCTGGGTTCCCTGGCCAACGACGCCCGGAGCGGCTTGCAGAGCTATCCGCTGAAGCTGATCTTCCCCGCCGTCACCATCTGCCTGATCGTGCTGGCCCTGAACCTGCTGGGCGACGGTCTGCGGGACGCCTTCGACCCGAAGTTGCAGAGATGAGGTGAATGAGAATGGCTGATTACAAGTACATTTTGGATGTGCAGGACCTGCACACCAGTTTCCGCACCGACAAGGGCAAAGTGCAGGCCGTCAACGGCGTCACCTTCGCCCTGGAGCCGGGCAAGACCCTGGGCATCGTGGGCGAATCCGGCTCCGGCAAGTCCGTCACCGCCTATTCCATCATGCAGATTCTGGCGGAAAACGGCAACATCGAGAGCGGTAAGGTCCTCTACAAGGGCGAGGACATCACCAAATGGAACAACAAGCAAATGGCCGGGTTCCGGGGCAAGTGCTGCTCCATCATCTTCCAGGACCCCATGACCTCCCTGAACCCGGTGTTCACCATCGGCAATCAGTTGGAGGAGGCCGTGCTGCTGCACACGGACCGGAACAAGGCCGAGGCCAAGGCCCGTGCCGTGGAAATGCTCACCCTGGTGGGCGTCAACGAGCCGGAAAAGCGGGTCAAGCAGTACCCCTACGAGCTGTCCGGCGGTATGCGCCAGCGTGTGATGATCGCCATGGCTCTGGCCTGTGAGCCGGACATCCTCATCGCCGACGAGCCGACTACCGCTCTGGACGTGACCATTCAGGCCCAGATTTTGGAGCTGATGCAGGACCTGCAAAAGCAGCTGGGCATGGCTATCATCATCGTCACCCACGACCTGGGCGTCATCGCCTCCATGTGCGATGAGATTATCGTCATGTACGGTGGCCGGGTCTGCGAGCGGGGCACTGCGGACGACATCTTCTATGCCCCCGCCCACTCCTACACCCGCGGCCTGCTGCGCTCCATCCCCACCACCGAGAACAACGGGGAGCGACTGATTCCCATCGGCGGCACCCCCATCAACATGCTGAACATGCCTGCGGGCTGCGCCTTCTGCCCCCGGTGCGACGACGCCATGAAAATCTGCCTGACCGAGGTGCCGGAGGAAATTCAGGTGGGCGAGACCCACAGGGCCTCCTGCTGGCTGAACGTGAAAAAAATGTATGAGGAGGGGAGTGCGCAATGAGCGAATATTTGGTAGAGGTAAGCCACCTGAAGCAGTATTTCCCCGTTCGCAACGGCTTTAAAACCATTCCCCTGAAGGCTGTGGACGACGTTTCCTTCAACATCAAGCCCGGCGAGACCCTGGGCCTGGTGGGAGAGTCCGGCTGCGGCAAGACCACCGTGGGCCGCACCCTGCTGCGGCTGTACAAGCCCACCTCCGGCACCGTCAAGTTCGAGGGAGAGGAAGTCACCGACCAGAACATCCACGCTCTGCGCAAGGAGATGCAGATGGTGTTCCAGGACCCCTATTCCTCCCTGAACCCCCGTATGACCGTTGAGGACATCATCGGCGAGCCGCTGGACGTCCACAAGCTCTACAAGACCAAGGAAGAGCGCCGGGAAAAGGTGCTGGCCCTGATGGAAACCGTCGGTCTGAACGCCGAGCACGCCATGCGCTACGCCCACGAGTTCTCCGGCGGCCAGCGTCAGCGTATCGGCATCGCCCGCGCCCTGGCGGTGGACCCCAAGTTCATCGTCTGCGACGAGCCGGTTTCCGCCTTGGACGTGTCCATTCAGGCCCAGGTGGTCAACATGTTCGAGGACTTGCAGGAGCAGCGGGGCATGGCCTATCTGTTCATCGCCCACGACCTGCTGGTGGTGCAGCACATCTCTGACCGCATCGCCGTCATGTACCTGGGGCACATGATGGAGCTGGCCGAGTCCGACGAGCTGATGAACAACCCCATCCACCCCTACACCCAGTCCCTGCTGTCCGCAGTGCCCATCCCCGACCCCAACACGGCCCGGAAGAGCAAGCGCATCATGCTGGAGGGCGACGTTCCCTCCCCACTGAATATGCCCACCGGCTGCCCCTTCCGCACCCGCTGCCGCTACGCCACCGAGCAGTGCGCACAGGCTATGCCGGAGCTGACCGACCGGGGCGACGGCCACCAGGTCGCCTGCTGGAACAAGTAAAATCTCTGTCCCGGCGACCCACCGCCCGAAAAACCGTTGTGTTTCGGTTTGTTTGGGTGTATAATAACTAGCCAACCGAAGCGGCGCGGGAGACAGCCTGACGGTTTCCCGCCCGCTTTTGGAAGGGCGGCGCTCCGCGCCGCTGTTTAGGGGGGGCGCGCCCCACTGGTACGCCCTCCGCAAACCAATCATTTAGGAGGAAAAACATGAAGAAAGTACTAGCTTTGGTACTGGCTCTGGCTATGGTGCTGTCCCTGGCCGCCTGCGGCGGAAGCAGCAGCTCCAGCACCACCACCAGCGACAGCGACTCCAGCGCCGCCGCCGACGGGACCACCACCAGCGACAGCGCCACCAACACTGACACCACCACCCTGAACATCAACCTGGCCTCCGAGCCGGCCTATCTGGACCCCGCCTTGAACAGCTCCGTAGACGGCGCTTGCCTGGCGGTCAACTCCTTCGAGGGCCTGCTGACCTACGACGCCGACGGCAACCTGATTGAGGGCTGCGCCGAGAGCTACGAAGTCTCTGACGACGGCTTGACCTACACCTTCACCATGCGGGAGGGTCTGCTGTGGTCCAACGGCGAAGGCCTGGACGCCTCCGACTTCGAGTACTCCTGGCGCCGGGCCGCCGACGTGGAGACCGCTGCCGACTACAGCTACCTCTTCGAGGTCCTGGCTGACTGCCAGTACGATGAGGACGGCAACTTCATCGGCCTGGGCGACAGCTCTGTGGTCGCCAGCGAGGACGGCACCACGCTGACCGTCACCCTGTCCGCTCCCTGCCCCTATTTCCTGGACCTGTGCGCTTTCCCCGTGTTCTTCCCCGTCTATGAGGAGACCGTGGAAGCCAACAACCCCGACGGCACCACCCCCGGCGGCTGGGCCTTGGACGCCGGTGATTCCTTCGTCTGCAACGGCGCTTATGTCCTCCAGAGCTGGAACCACGACTCCGACATGACCTATGTGAAGAACGAGTACTATCGTGACGCCGACAGTGTTAGCATTGAGACTCTGAACTTCATGCTGTCCAGCGACGACACCGCCATCTACGCCGCCTATCAGTCCGGCGACCTGGACTTCATCGACACCATCCCCACCGACGAGCTGGGCGTGCTGATGGCCGCTGAGGACCCTGAGCTGTACATCATCGACGAGCTGGGCACCTATTATGTCACCCTGAACTACAACTCCGACCTGTGGGACGAGCTGGGTCTCAGTGAAACCGACGCCGCCACCTTCCGTCAGGCCCTCTGCCTGCTGATCGACCGCGAGTACATCGTGGACAACATCACCCAGACCGGCCAGGAGCTGGCCACCACCTTCATCCCCGCCGCCACCTCCGACAGCAACGGCGGCCTCTTTGAGGACGGCGTGGAGTATTACTCCGTGGACAACTATGAGGCCAACGTGGAAGAGGCCAAGGCTCTGCTGGAGTCCATCGGCTTCGAGTTCGATGAGAGCGGAATGTTGACTACCGACGTCTCCTTCACCTATCTGACCAACCCCTCCGGCAGCAACGTCACCATTGCTGAGGCAATGCAGGCGGACTTCGCCTCTGTCGGCATCAATATGACCATCGACCAGCAGGAGTGGAACGTCTTCCTGGAGACCCGTAAGGCCGGCGACTACGGCGTGGCCCGCGGCGCCTGGGTCATGGACTACAACGACCCCATCAACATGCTGGAGATGTGGACTACTAATTCCGGCAACAACGACTGCCAGTTTGGCCGCGACGACAGCGCAGAGCTGGATTGGAGCGTCTATGACGACCTGATTACCCAGATCCGCAACACCGCCGACACCGCTGAGCGCGTCACCCTGATGCGGGAAGCCGAGGATATGCTGATGTCCACCTGGTGCGTCCTGCCCATCTACTACTACAACGACTCCTACATGATGAAGAGCAACGTCTCCGGCGTGCTGGCTACCGTCACCGGTAACAAGTACTTCATGTACGCCACCAAGACCGCTGAGTAAATTCCTCTGCATCGACTAACAAAGCAACAACACCCTTCCGGGGCTGCGCCGCTGGCGCAGCCCCTTTTTTATGCCTTTGGGGAATCCCCGCGTCATTTCCCGACGGGCTTTGTCCTCTTTTCCCTTTATACTGGGGACAAACGCCATACTTCCCGAAAGGACTGCTGCACCATGCCCACAAAAGAACCCATTCGGCGCGTCAAGCGCCTGGCCTCCCGCCTGAACCTCCCCTGGAACGCAGTGACCGCCTGTCTGCGGCGCTTTCTGTTGGCCGCTGTACTCAGCCAGGGCTTTGTGCTGGGGGAACACGCCCCCTTCGCCCTGGGGTACATCGCCGCCTCCGGCTCCGGGCTGGAGGGGGCCGCCGCCTTGCTGGGCGGACTGGTCGGCTGCCTGCTGGGGATGGACACCAGCGGGGCGCTGCGCTACGCCGCCGCCGCTATCCTCATCTATGCGGTGGAGTTTGCCTTCTTTGACCGGCCTCTCTACAAAAGCCGATGGTTTATGGCGGTGTGCAGCGCCGTCATCGCCGGGATCACCGGCTTTGTCTACCTCTCCGGCGCGGGTTGGAGCCAAGTAGCCATCCTCAACTTCGCCTCGGAGCTGGTGATGGTAGGGGTCTCCTGCCTGTTTTTCCGGGGGCTGGGAGAGGACGCCGCGCCGGACCGGGGCAGTCTGCTGTTCCTGACGGCGGCGCTGGCCGTCTGTCTGGCCCGGTTCAGCCCCCTGGCCGGGAACGCCGGGGCTGCGCTGGCGGTGCTGCTGGCCAGTCGTGCGGGGGCGGGAGCCGCCGCCATCACCGGCGGAGCCGTGGGCCTTGCGGTGGGGCTGACCGAGGGGGGAACGCCTCTGCTGGGGGCGGTGCTGGCTTTTTCCGGGGCGCTGACCGGCGGCCCGCTGGTCAAACAGAAGCGGCTGGGGACGGTGCTGCTCTTTGTCGTCTGCGGCCTGCTGGCGACAGCCTGGGTGCAGGGCGGGACGGCACTGGCGGCGGCGCTGGTGCTGGCTGCCATCCTCTATTCTCTGCTGCCGGAGCAGCTGCTCCGCCGGGCGGACCGGTACACCTGCCCGCCCGTACACGCGCCCTCCGCGCCTGTGGAAGCCGCCGCGCCCCCAGCCTGACCCACACCCAGTTCCGACTGGAGGAACAGGCCACCGCCTTTCGCACCCTCTATGAGCACATCCACGAGAGCGTCCTCCGGGGAGAGCAGCCGGAGAGCAGCGCCGTCATCTTTGACCGGGTGGCGGAACGGGTCTGCGCCCGCTGCTCCCACCACCCGGTCTGCTGGCAGCGACACCACACTGCCACCTGTCAGGCGCTGACGCAGGCCCTCAGCGCCATGCTGGACCGGGGAAACGCGCTGATGGAGGACTTCCCCGGCCCCTTCCGCAGCCGTTGTATGCGGATGGAGGAGTTTCTGCGGGTATCCAACGAGGAACTGTACCGGTATTTCAACCGGCAGCAGTACCGCGCCCGGCTGAAAAACAACCGTCTGGCGGTGTGCCGCCAGTATGCCCAGCTCGCCGCGTTGCTCTCCGCCGCCGCCTCCCAAGTGGGGGAGGAACCGGAACGGGACCCCTCCGGCTCCGCCGCCGCGGAACGGGCGGTAGCCCAGCTGGGGCTGGAGGCCCGGTGCGACCTGCGGCTGGACCGCCGGGGGCGGCGGACGCTGGAACTGTGGGGCAAGCGGCTGGCCCCGCTGTGCAGCGACCAGGGGGGCCAGCTGCTCTCCCAGGCGCTGGGAGTGCGGATGGAACCCGCCGACGTGTACCGGGTGCGGCAGGGACAGCGGCTGGTGTTTCGCCAGTGTCCGCCGCTGGCGGCGACGGTGGCCGCTGCCGCCAAGGAGAAGGAGACCGGTCAGCCCAACGGCGACAACGGCCTGTGGTTCCGGGACGAGGACGGAGTACTGTGGGTGGTGCTCTGCGATGGCATGGGCAGCGGGGCCGGGGCCGCCAAAGAGAGCAAGCTGCTGATGACGCTGCTGAAAGACTTCCTCCACGCCGGGGTGGAGCCTGCCGCCGCTCTGACCACCCTGACCGGGGCGCTGAGCCTCCGGGGAGAGGTCAACGGCGGCTTTACCACGGTTGACCTGCTGCAAGTGGACCTGTTCAACGGCAGCGCCGCCCTGTACAAACTGGGGGGCGCGCCTGCCTACCTGCGCAAGGGCGGTTCTCTCATTCGGCTCACCGGGTCTGCCCTGCCCGCCGGGTTGGAGACGGACCGGGAGAGCGCCCCGGACGTGAGCCGGTTCCGGCTGGCGGCGGGGGATTTCCTGCTGCTGGTGACGGACGGCGTCACCGACGGCGAGGGAGACGACTGGCTGCGGTCTATGATCGTCCAATACCAGGGGGAAAGCCCCCGTGAGCTGGCCCAGGCCATCCTCGCCAGCCCCGGCGCGGGCAGGGAGGACGACCGGACGGTGGTGGCGGTGCGGTTTTCCAACCGAACGTAGCGGTTTCTTTTGCCAGCGGTGCATAAATCTGCCAGCTGCGGACATACTGAACTCATCCCAACGAAGAAAGAGGGGTCTCCTATGGTAAAAGGGATTTCCCGCCGGGTCATTGTGGTGCGCTCCCCCGACCCGCGGTTTTTTGAGCAGGCGATTTTTTTGATGAAAGAGGACGCCCTCCACACGGAGGGCGTCACGGCGGAGCAGGTGGTCAACGAGGCTCGACAGGCGGCGGCGGGCTACCTCCGCCGGACCAGCGACCCAAAAAGGCGGCGGGAGCCGTCGGCCCGGCTGCCCTGGTGGGTGTGGTTCACCCTGGGGGCCTGCGCCGTGGGGCTGGCATGGCTGGTGTCCGGGGTGTTGTGACAGAATACCTATGCCAACTGGAAATCTGCGCTCGGTCAGCCTGTAAACTCAAACTCTCCCAGTGTGCCACACTAGGAGAGTTCTGGTTTATTGATAAAGTTTAGGGTATGTCCGCCAATATCGATTAGCCATAGCGTTATCATAATCAATTTTGTCAAAGTGCATTGACGCATAAACACGTGCCAGGCAAGCATCATTCCACTGTTCTTTTGAGAGATGTTGATTTAAAAGGAAGTTAATTTCTTCCTCGCTATATACGAGGGTGTAGTCACTTCGGCGAACTTCTTTTTTATCGTTGCATCGTACTCCCTTTTCAATTAAAGCTGCCGCATCTATTGAAGTAAGTATATCCTCATCACCTTCTTTCACTGGACATTTAAGATCAAGTATAAATTTATATTGTCTGTCAGAGACTGGGCAACTTTTTATTTCACGAGCAGAAAAAGGTGGCATCAAGTTTTTGAACAATCTCGTAAACCTAATAGCATCACGTTCATCAAGCGCATAAACAGTTATCTTATTTTGTTTTTCAGTCAACCTATTCGTGCCATGTACTTCGAATGTTCCCATATTTGTATACCCACGAAGTGAACTAGGCGATTGAGGATATGGAGGAAACGCCGGAAGTTCAATTTGAAAGAAATCTGGCTTGCTGGGTTTATCTTCTTCAGAAATTGAATATAGATACCGGCCTGAACTGAGTTGTTCTGCTGTGATTGATCCAACAGAACGCAACCTGCTCACTGTATTTTTTATGTCTTTTTTATCAATCCATGAAAAGTGGCTTGTTATACTTCGCATAGGGAGCGGCCCATTTTTTCTCAGGAAATCTATAATCTCCTTGCCGGGAGCAGAATTTTCAATTCTATTGCGATTTTGTCGAGCAATTTGCTCCTGATTGGATAGAATTGGGCAATCAACACCGATATAAGTATCATCGTCAAAACCATCAAATAATTTCAACGCAAAATAATACATATGCTTACATGGAAGCAGCCGTTTTTGAAAGTCAGGACATTCACATTTCATAGGAGTAACTTTGTATACGGCAAGCGAATCCCCTCTTATGCGAGCAGAATAATCCACTGGGCAAAAACTCAGCAGAGATAAGCGTTTTGACGTACAAGCACGCTCAATTCTTCGCAGTTGATACTTTCCATCATGCGTAGCTGCTGGCCAAAAAGACCATGGGTATCCCGAAAATGCAGTTTGAACCGCATTTAACATTTGCGCTTGTTCTTGCTCCTTAATTTTCCGCTCAGCTTCTTTTCTCTTACGTTCTGCCTCTTTTTCTTGTTGTGCTTGCCGTTCTCTTTCTCTTCGCGCTGCTTCTTTCTGCTTAATGCGCTTGTTAGCCTTCCAATTAAGATAAATTATTTCAACTAAAACTATAATAGCTATTATGAAATACACAAAGAAGTTAAAAAGAGCATACATTGCCGTCGCCATAGAACATACTTATCCTCATTGTCAATTTTTATTTATACTTGCTATTGTCAAAGATGAAAAGAACATCATAGAAGAAAATGCGGAAAATCTTTGCAATTCAATAGCGCCTAATATTCTTTCTTTTCATTTCTATTGTAAGGGTGCTAATTGAATAATGTCAAGAAATGATTTTCAAAATATCGAAATTTCCCCTTTCTTTTTATAATCCGCTCAAATTCTTAAATCACAGTATTACTGAGAAAGCCAAAGGAAAAATTTTTGCATCAGGATACCATTGGCTGGAAATGTTTTAGAAAACCCCGCCCTTGCGCTTTTCTCCTCCTGATGGTAAAATAAGAAAAACGCAAGGGAGGAACCACCATGCCTCTGCGAATCGTCCGAAACGACATCACCACTATGGAGGTGGACGCCATCGTCAACGCGGCCAAGCGCTCTCTGCTGGGCGGCGGCGGCGTAGACGGG
>MSHH01000010.1 GCA_001941075.1 Oscillospiraceae bacterium Zagget6
CCCCAACTCTTGACATAGAACCATAAAATACAATGGTCAAATCCGTTTCTCAAAGTGGGAAAGATTTTTGACTGACCACAAAAAGTCTGCGGAGGGCTGGAATCCAGCCTCCCGCAGAATAGTTGTCAGCTATTAGCCGTTAGCTGTTAGTTACGAGCTGCAAATCAATAGCGAACAGCTTAAAACATTTATGCGTTGTAATCTGTACGGAAAAGCAAAAGCGTAAAACGAATCGTCCAGAACTGCAAAGCTAAAGGCTAAGAGCTAATAGCCAATAGCTACGTTGTAGTGCCGTATTCGTAGCGCTCGATCACCATTGCCGCTTCTTCCGGCGTTTTAGCAGTGTGCAGCAGCTCTTTGAACTCGCCCTCCCGCAGCATATTCACCAGATTGAAAAAAGCTTTCAGGTGGGTCTTGTGGTCCACGGCGCTGAGACAGCAGACGAACTCCACCGGGTCCAGTTCCTCCGCCCCGAAGTACACCGGGGTTTTCAGGCGGATGAGGTACATCCCCACCCGGACGCTGCCCTGCTCCAGACCCTCGTGGGGGACGGCGAAACCCTTGGACAGCACCACATAGGGGCCGTTCTCCTCAATGTTGGAGATCATAGCGTCGATGTACCGCTCCTCGATGTACCCCCGCTCCAGCAGAGGCAGGGCCGAACGGCGCACCGCCTCTTGCCAGGTGGCGCACTCCACGTCCAGCTCGATGTTGGAGGCCGGGAGCAGGTGGTGCAGATAGGGAGAGAAAATTTCGGACTCCGCCTCCAGAGGCTGGTTCATGTAATCCCGGATAATGCGCCGCAGCTTTTTCATCAGCTCCGGAGCCTGTTTGGGAACGGTTTCGTAGACCACCGGCTTGATTTTTTCAATCAGCCCCTTGGAGCTGACCTCCTGCACCTCCACACGGGAGGGCAGATAACGGCTGTTGCGGAGGGCGTCGATTTTGTTGCCCACCCGCACATAGTCCTCGTCGCTGAACAGAGGTGAGACGATGACGTAGTCGATAGGACAGCCCTGCAACGGGACAGTGGTGATGACGAAGTCTGCCGTCCCCTCCTTGATTTGGGTGGCTTCGTGGGCGGAGATGATGTCCACGATTTGAAAGTCAAAGTGCTGTTTCAGCCGGGCCAGCAGCAGCCGGGAGGTGCCGATGCCCGCGTGACAGGCCACTACCACCCGGAAGGCCAGCTCCCGGTTCTTCTTCCGCTCGATGGCGGCGCAGACATGGACTGCCACATAAGCCCCCTCCATCTCGGTCATGGGCCGGGACAGGTACTGGGTCAGGACGGGGAGCTGCCGCTGGACGGCGTCCACCACGTCCTGGTTGTCCTCCAGCACCTCCTGAATGACATCACTCTCCGGGTAGGTGGCCGGCGGCGCGGAGAACACAGACTCCAGATGGTTGGAGAGGTTCTCGAAAAAGTCGTAATCGTTGTTCAGGTTGATCTCCAGGTCATCGGAGACGCAGGCGATGAACTGGCGGGTGATGAGCTGGATTTTGACGATGTTGTTTTGGAAGGACTCCCGCCGCATATACCGGGCGCGGGTCAGCATCTGGCACAACAAACGGATGTCATCCTCAGTGGTGGTGACGCCGCAGTATTGGGTCACATAGCGCAGGATGTCCTGGGCCATGTAGTATTTGTCGCTGTCCACAGGGGGCTGGGGTTCCAGCACTGCCCCCTGCAAGCTACGGTTGACCATGATGCCCAGATAGAACAAAATCTCCCGGAAGGAGCCGTCCGTCAGGAACTGGTGGTGCTGGTGTTCCTGCTCGTTGATGATTTTCTGGATGATGACCCGGTTGCCCGCCTGGACGCTGACCAGGTTGGAGACCACGTCCTGTTGTACCTCCCGGCCCTCTTGCGCGCCAGGTGCCAGCAGCTCCAGCAGGAAAAAGCGCTTGACGCTTTCCGGCCCCTCCACCCGGAGGCCCCGGCTGGCGTGGGACTGGACCTCCAGCCCCGCCTGCTGAATATACGCCTTGATGGAATCCAGGTCGTTGATGATGGTAGCCCTGCTGACAAAAAGGTGGTCGGCGATTTCCGAGAGGGTGACGTACCCGGTGGCGTTGACCAAAATGGCGGCGGCCACCAGCTTCCGTTCCTCTCTGGACAGCTTATAAGTGTAGAAATCCCCCGACACCAGCAGTGGGATGGACTGGTCGAAGTCGTCCGGGAGGAGGACGCGCCCACCTTTCAGTGTCAGCGTTTTCAACTGGTGCTGCTGGAGGGTGGCGTTGATCTCGTTGAGGTCGTTGCGGATGGTGCGCTGGGAGACCTGAAAATGGGTCGCCAGTTCCGCCAAACTCAGCGGCTCTTTTGCGTCGTTGAGCATATGAATGATGGTGTTTGTCCGCTGGTTCATGGCGGCGGTCACTCCTTCCTCTGGGGAAACGATGTGTCAGTCAGTCATCATTTATTGTACTGTTTATGACAGGGAAAAGCAAGGTGCGGGGAAGGAATAACAGGGCAAAAGCATTTAAAATTC
>MSHH01000011.1 GCA_001941075.1 Oscillospiraceae bacterium Zagget6
CGCTTCTCCTTTGCCAACATCGACAAGTATTCCACTGCCGGACTGGTGACCCGGCTGACCACCGACGTGACCAACGTCCAAAACTCCTACCAGATGATTTTGCGGATGTGTACCCGCGCCCCGGCGTCGCTGATTTGCGCCATGGCTATGGCGTTTTTCATCAACGCGAGGCTGGCCAGCATCTACCTGATTGCGGTCATCATCCTGGGTGCGCTGCTGTTTTTCATCTCCAGCCGCGCTATGAAGTACTTCAGCGAGGTCTTTAAAAAGTACGACGACCTGAACGCCTCCGTGCAGGAGAACGTCTCCGCCATCCGGGTGGTCAAAGCCTACGTCCGGGAGGACTACGAGACCTCTAAGTTCACTAAGGCCAGCCAGAACCTCTACAAGATGTTCATCAAGGCGGAGGGCATCGTGGCGTGGAACAGCCCGCTGATGATGGCCACCGTCTACACCTGCATCCTGCTGCTGAGCTGGATCGGCGCGAGGATGATCGTGGTGGGCAACCTGACCACCGGCGAGCTGATGAGCCTGCTGACCTACTGCATGAACATCCTGATGAGCCTGATGATGCTGTCCATGGTTTTTGTTATGATAACCATGTCCATGGCTGCGGCCCGGCGTATTTGTGAGGTCCTCAATGAGGAACCCACTCTGACCAACCCCGAGCAGCCCGTCATGGAAGTGCCGGACGGCTCCATCGACTTCAATCACGTGAACTTCGCCTACAAAGAGGAAGGCAACCTGGTGCTGACCGACATCGACCTGCACATCAAGTCCGGCGAGACTATCGGCGTCATCGGCGGCACCGGCAGCGCCAAGACCAGCCTGGTGAACCTGATTTCCCGCCTGTATGACGTGCAGAGCGGCAGTGTCTCCGTGGGCGGCCTGGACGTGCGGCAGTACGATATGGAAGTCCTGCGGAACCAGGTGTCTGTGGTGCTGCAAAAGAACGTCCTCTTCTCCGGCACCATCTTCGACAACCTCCGTTGGGGCAAAGAGGACGCCACCGAGGAGGAGTGCATCGAAGCCTGCCAGCTGGCCTGTGCCGATGAGTTCATCGACCGGATGCCCGACGGGTACAACACCTACATCGAACAGGGCGGCAGCAACGTCTCCGGCGGCCAGAAGCAGCGGCTGTGTATCGCCCGCGCCCTGCTGAAACACCCCAAGGTGCTGGTGTTAGACGACTCCACCAGCGCGGTGGACACCGCTACTGACGCGAAGATTCGCAAGGCCCTGGCTGAGTTCATCCCCGAAACCACAAAAATCATCATTGCCCAGCGCATTTCCAGCGTCCAGAACGCCGATCGCATCCTGGTGCTGGAGGACGGCAAGGTGAACGGATTCGGCACCCATGAGGAGCTGCTTGCCACCAACAAGATTTACCGCGAGGTCTATGAAGGCCAGACCCAGGGCGGCGGCGACTTCGACCATGCGACAGGAGGTGAGCAGTAATGCCCGGACCCAACACGCCCAGAGGACAAAAACCAAAAGTCAACAACCCCATGAAGCTGCTGTTCCGGCTGCTGGCGTACATTATGAAGAGCTACGCTATCGCCTGGATCGTAGTGGCGATCTGCATCGTGACTACGGTGCTGTCCACGGTGCAGGGCACGCTGTTCATGCAGACCCTGATCGACGATTATATCACCCCGCTGCTGACCCAACCTGACCCGGATTTCAGCGGGCTGGCCGCAGCCGTCTCCCGCGTCGCCATCTTCTACGCCTGCGGCGTATTGGCCTCTCTGATTCAGAGCCGACTGATGATTTACATCAGCCAGGGCACCCAGAAGAAGCTGAGGAACGATGTATTCTCCCGCATGGAGACCCTGCCCATCAAGTATTTTGACACCCACGCCCACGGCGACATCATGTCCATCTACACCAACGACATCGACACCATGCGGCAGATGATTTCCCAGTCCATCCCTCAGATGCTGAACAGTTTCATCACCATCGTGGCTGTGCTGATCTCCATGATTCGGATGTCGCTGCCGCTGACCCTGCTGTCCCTGGTGGTGGTGTGCGGTATGCTGTTGGTTACAAGACAGCTGGCAGGACGCTCCGGCCGCTACTACACGGCCCAACAAAGGGATCTCGGCACTGTAAACGGCTATATCGAGGAGATGATGGAAGGCCAGAAGGTCGTCAAGGTCTTTTGCCACGAGGAAAAGACCCTGGAGGAGTTCAAAAAGCGCAATGACCAGTTGTTCGACAGCGCCTTCAACGCCAATCAGTATGCGAACTTCCTTGGCCCCATCAACTCTCAGTTGGGCAACCTGAACTACGTGCTCTGCGCGGTGGTAGGCGGCCTGCTGGCCATCAACGGGGTCGGCAGCTTCACCGTGGGCCGTTTGGCCTCCTTCCTGACGCTGAATAAGAGCCTGATGCAGCCCATCAACCAAATCTCACAGCAGTTTAACTTCATCATCATGGCGTTGGCCGGTGCGGAACGAATCTTCGCCCTGCTGGACGAGGAGCCTGAGGTGGACGACGGCTACTGTGAGCTGGTCAACGTGGTCAAGGCCGGCGGCACCTTGCTGGAAAGCCCCACCCGGACCGGTGTCTGGGGCTGGAAGCATCCCCACCAGAAGGAAGGCAACACCTCCATCACCGAGCTGACCGGCGACATCGTCATGGACGATGTGGACTTCGGCTATACCGACGACAAGATGGTACTGCACAACATCAAGCTCTACGCCACGCCCGGTCAGAAGATCGCCTTTGTCGGCTCCACTGGCGCGGGCAAGACCACCATCACCAACCTCATTAACCGCTTCTATGACATTCAGGACGGCAAGATCCGCTATGACGGCATCAACATCACAAAGATCAAGAAGCCTGATCTGCGTCGGTCCCTGGGCATCGTTTTGCAGGATACCCACCTCTTCACCGGCACCGTGATGGAGAACATCCGTTACGGCAAGCTGGACGCCACCGACGAGGACTGCATCGCGGCGGCAAAGCTGGCCAACGCCGACGCCTTTATCCGCCACCTGCCCGAAGGGTATGACACCATGCTCACAGGCGACGGCGCGAACCTGTCTCAGGGCCAGCGGCAGTTGCTGGCCATCGCCAGGGCTGCGGTGGCTGACCCGCCGGTGCTGATCTTGGACGAGGCCACCAGCTCCATCGACACCCGTACCGAACAGCTGGTGCAGGACGGCATGGATAAGCTGATGAACGGGCGCACCACCTTCGTCATCGCTCACCGGCTGTCCACTGTCCGCAACTCCGACTGTATCATGGTTCTGGAACTGGGCCGCATCATCGAGCGCGGCACCCACGACCAGCTCATCGCCGAAAAGGGCAAATACTATCAGCTCTACACAGGCAACGCCATCAACAGCTAATTTATTACACCAAAAGCAGCCTGTTCCATCGTTTCCGGAACGGGCTGCTTTGTCAGGCAAAGGAAACGGAAGAGGGGAGAGGATACCTATGAAAAAAGAAGCGGACCGCACCAGCCAGGCCGCCAGCCGCGACCTGGGCAGCGGCAGCGTCGGAAGCCTGCTAGCGCAACTGGCGATTCCTGCGGTGGTGGCGCAGGTCATCAACCTGCTCTACAACATCGTGGACCGCATTTACATCGGCCACATCCCGGAGGTGGGAGCTACGGCTCTGACAGGCGTGGGCCTGTTCACTGCTATTTTGATGCTGCTCAACGCCTTTGCAATGCTGGCCGGTTCGGGCGGCGCGCCACGGGCTGCCATCGCCATGGGCACCAAAAAGAACGACGCGGCAGAGAAAATCATGGGCAACTGCTTTACATTGCTGCTGTGCATGGCTGTGGTGCTGACTGTGGTGTTCTACGCTGCCGCGCCCACGTTGCTGCGGCTGTTCGGTGCCAGCGACGCCACGCTGCCCTACGCCGTGGCTTACGCCCACATTTACATTTTGGGGTCGATTTTTGTCCTCCTGGTTCTGGGCATGAACCCCTTCATCACCACCCAGGGCTTCTCCCGCATCAGTATGCTGACCACGGTGATCGGCGCGATCATCAACATCATCCTGGACCCCATTCTCATCTTCGGCCTGGGCCTGGGGGTGCGGGGCGCGGCTATCGCCACGGTGTTCAGTCAGGCGGTGAGTGCGGTATGGATTTTGCGTTTCCTGACAGGGAAGAGGACCACCCTGCACCTGCGGAAGGAAAACCTGCGGCTGGAGGGGAACGTCATTTTGCCCTGTCTGGCCCTGGGCATCTCCAGCTTTGTCATGCTCAGCACGGAGGGGCTGCTGTCCATCAGCTTCACCTCCAGCCTGTCCCGCTACGGCGGCGACCTGGCTGTGGGCGCCATGACCATCATCACTAGCGTCAGCCAAATGGCGGTGCTGCCCATTCAGGGCATCTGTCAGGGCGGGCAGCCCATTATGAGCTATAACTTCGGAGCCAAGAAGGACCAGCGGGTCCGGCAGACCTTCAAACTCCAACTGACCGCCTGTGCGGTTTATGCCACCGTTTTCTGGGCGTTGGTGATGCTGGTTCCCCAGCTGTTCGCCTCCGCCTTTACCGCTAACGAGGAGCTGGTGGCGTACACCAGCTGGGCGCTGCGCATTTACGCGGCGGGTATTTTCGCCCTGGGCTTCCAGATGGCCTGCCAGCAGAGCTTTATGGCCCTGGGACAGGCCAGGACCAGCCTCCTGATGGCCTGCCTGCGCAAGCTGATTCTGTTGATCCCGTTGATTTTCATCTTGCCCCACATCTTCACGGGCAATCAGGTTATGGCGGTGTTCCTGGCCGAGCCGGTCAGCGATGTGCTGGCCGCCGCCGTCACAGTGACAACCTTCCTGCTGAGTTTCAACAAAATTCTGGAAAAAGGAGCGTAAGGCAGTACCATAATAATGTCGCACATTGAGGCAGAGAAAATTGACACACAATGATAGTGGAAGCCAGGGGGAACTCTGGCTTCCGTTATTTACACAGCGCAGAACATGGTCATGCAGGCAAAAACAGCACCCACCAGAGAAACAGGCTCTAATGGGTGCAATATTTAAAAGCTATAGCTGTGATAGTGTTCTGGCAATATCGTCATCAATGCAAATAGACCGTTTGTCAATTTCCTTCGGGCAAAACGCTTCCCCGTAGTTCACACAGGCGTAAACCGCTTTGGGGTTCTTCGCTGTCATCTGCCAGAATGGGTATTTGATGATGACAGGGGTATTTGCCCCCACGCCCAGCTCCAGAAACAGGACGTGCTGGTTCTCGTGCCGACGGATAAAATCATTGTACCGTTCCGCTGCCCGGTGCCAGCCCATGTCCTCCACAAAGGTAT
Organism: Oscillospiraceae bacterium Zagget6; assembly: GCA_001941075.1. Classification (GTDB taxonomy): domain Bacteria; phylum Bacillota; class Clostridia; order Oscillospirales; family Oscillospiraceae; genus Onthomonas. Next base: position 5,277 of record MSHH01000011.1, read on the forward strand.
CATCGCAGCGCAGATTCACATTCATGGGCGCGCCGCAGATTGGGCAATGGGGGACCAGTTCCGAGGGGATCTTCATGTCTTTCTGCCCAGCTACCATCTGACGAACGGCTTCTTCGTTGTCATAGGTCTTTTTGTGGCAGGGCTTGGAGCATTGCCAAAGGCCGTAATCGCCCTGGGTATAGAACAGCCGCTTTTTATCGAACCCGGCCAGCTGGAATTGATGGTCTACGTTGGTGGTCAGCACGAAATAGTCTTTGTCCTTCACCAGCTCCAGCAGGTCGGTGTACGGTTTTCCAACGCCAGCCTCATAGCGGTTGACCAGGATATGCCGGGACCACCACGCCCAGTACTCCTCCAGGGTGTCAAAGGGATAAAAGCCACCGGAATACATATCGGTGATACCGTACTTCCTGTGAAAGTCTGAGAAGTATTTCTCAAACCGCTCCCCGTCATAGCGCATCCCCGCTGAGGTGGAAAGCCCCGCTCCCGCGCCAATGACGATGGCATCCGCCGTTTCCAGTTCCTTTTTCAGCCGGTCTATGTTATTGGAGCAGGTTTTGATAGAGTTCCAGGTCGATGTCCTTAAAAACATTGAAGATCACCTCGATTTTGCTGTGGGTTTGGTGTTTATACTCCTTCACCGTGCGGACGGCGATTTCCGCCGCCTTGTCATTGGGGAAGTGGAACTCCCCGGTGGAGATGCAGCAGAACGCAACGCTTTGAATCCCATTTTGCTCCGCCAACTCCAGACAGGAGCGATAGCAGGAGGCCAGCAGCTCCCGGTCTTTCCTGGTCAGCCAGTGGCCGACGATGGGACCGACGGTGTGTAGTACATAATCACAGGGAAGGTTGAACGCCGGGGTAAGTTTCGCTCTGCCGGTTTCCTCCTCATGTCCCTGCTTCTCCATCAGTTCCGCGCAGACGGTGCGAAGCTGCACCCCTGCATAGGTCTGAATGGCGTTGTCAATGCAGCCGTGGTTGGGGCAGAAGCAGCCCAGCATCTGAGAATTGGCGGCATTGACGATAGCCCCACAGCGCAGCGTGGTGATGTCCCCCTGCCAGAGGTAGAGGCCCTCCTGCATTGGCGTCAGGTCGGCAATGTCGGTAATGCCCTTCTGCCGGGTTTCCTCCTGCAAATAGGCATCCTGCACCGTCAAAAATTCCGCACTGACCGGTATTGGCATCCGCACGTTGAACAACGCCCGGAGGAGCCGCTTCTGCTGGAATACGTCAGCGGGAATTTCTATTCCCTGATACCGGGCGTCCTCCGCGAGGAGGGCGTGAATCAGGTACATTCTGCGTTCGTCCTGGGTCATGGTTATCCTCTCTTTTCGATGGCCTGCTTGGGGCAGATCGACCCACAGCGTCCGCAGTGGAGGCAGCGGCTTTGGTCAATGACCACCGGTGTGGTGGAGATGTTGATGCACTTCTGGGGACAGACGGAGTAGCACAGCTTGCAGCCGATGCAGGCACCGCCCACAAAGTAGCCGATGACCACCGCCTCTGGCTGACCGATGATGATGCTGTCCCGCGTCACATGGGAGGGGTCGCTGATATCGAAGTATTCCCCGCTGGCCTCGTACAGCCGGAACACCTTCAGGGCGCTGCGGGTGTCTCCAGGGTAAATCTCCTGCATATAGGGGTTCTTTTCAAACATCTCATCCAGCTTTTCACTGCCGATGTTCTGAACCTTCCCCCGGAGAGAGACAGATTTTTTGTCCTTTGTCGCGGACAGGGCGATATATTTCTGCTCCATCAGCTGACTGTAAAAGGCTTTGCCCTTTGCCGTCAGGAAGTACACACCCTGCTCATCCCACAGCATCATGTCAATGGTGCGGGTCTGGGGATGGCCGTCCGCGCCAATGGTGGCGACGGTAGTGGAGTGCATGTCCTCCACCAACAGCTTCAAATAGTCGTTTTTGTTCATAATCGTATCGCTCCCCCCTCATTGCTGGATGGAGCGTCTGGCAGCGTAGTTCTGCCACCAGGCGCTCCACATTCATTCATAGGGCGGATTGCCGGAGAAGTCAGCAATCAGCAGATATTTGATGTATGGAACGTGAGCAATCAGCCAATGAGCCAGGCGGCCACTTCGTCGGCGGCCTTCATAGCCTCCTCGTTCTCCACGGCGGAGCCGGGGACGTTGGCATTGCCAACCACGTAGGCTTTGTAATCCCGGAAGCCGGCGGTGGCGAAGCTCTTCAGGTTGGTTTCCACCATCTGGGTGTACACATCCACGGGGCCGAAGCCAGCGAAGAAGTAACCGGCCAGCTTCTTGTCCTTGCGGGTGGCCATGGACATATCAGGCTGGGTGAAGTCCATGAAGGAGTAGGTACGGTCCAGGAAAGCCTTCAGCTGGGCGGGAAACTGGTCCCAATGGACAGGAGCCAGGATCAGCATAGCATCGCAGCTGTCGATGGCGGGAATCAGAGCGGTGAAGTCATCCTTCTGGACACAGTTGGGGGTGTGCTGACGCTTGCAGCCATCGCAGGCAAGACACACACGCACGTCCTTCTCACCGATGTTAAAAGTCGTGACATCAGCCTTCCCCTCCAGCTGCTCCGCAAATCTCTTTGCCAGAGCATAGGAGTTACCATTGCGGCGCTTGCTTGCGTTGACGATGAGTACCTTTTTCATAATGATGACCTCCAAAAATTCATTTTCCGTAAGGGGTTCTTCCTAACTGGTTTTATTGTACCAGCAGCTTGGCAGCCTGTGAAGCACGCACAATATTGTGGTATAGTTACCGGCAGGATACCATACCCTGACCGGTTTTCTGCGCTTCGGGAGACGATTTGATCGGAATCATCTTGCAATTCCCTCTTGCTATCTTTATAATAAGGGTGTATGGAGCATTTGTAAAGTAAGCACATTTTTGTGCTATAGTTACCATTTAGAAACCATAGGAGGGATTCAGTATGGAGACAAAAAAAGACATTCAGGCAACTCCAGCCAGGGAATTGCCCGCCTGCCCAGTGGAAACCACGCTCATGCTCATCAGCGACAAGTGGAAGGTATTGATTCTCCGTGACCTGATGCCTGGAACGAAACGGTTTGGTGAGCTGAAAAAATCCATCGGCCACGTCTCCCAGAAGGTGCTGACGGCGCAGCTGCGGCAGATGGAGGCGAGCGGCCTTGTGAAGCGCACCGTTTTCCCCGAAGTGCCGCCCCATGTGGAATATACCCTGACGGAGCTGGGATACAGTCTGAAACCGGTTTTAGACGCCATGTGGGAATGGGGAGAAAACTACAAAGCGAAAAACAGTTGAATGCTTTATAGCACCTTCTTTGTTTAGAACCTGTATTCGCAAACGGAGGGAGAGAATACACTTTGAATGGAAAACTGGATTTCACCGTAAAAACGAAGCAAGACCTGATCGATGCAGTTCAGGAGATCGGTATCCTGCCGTTATTTTGCAACTCCATCCCCGGGTTCTCTGTAGAGGAACACGTCGCCCCCTCTGCATGGTTCTCTGATGAGCCGGGCGTGTGGGAATGGAAAGGCCCCGTCATCCGGGAGGCGGGCTGTGCCTACGGAAAATTCTTCGAGAAAAAAGCGGCGTTTATCAGCGCAGAGTGGTTCCCGGACTTCGCCAACTACCGCAGAGACGGGTACGACTTCGACGTCCGCTATGATGATGGACTTGCCTCCTACAAGGATAAGCAGCTTTTTGAGCTACTGGATGCTCATGCACCGGTGCTGTCCAAAACATTGAAGCGGGAGGGCAACTACAGAAAAGGCGGCACGACAGGATTTGATACCTCCATGAACCGCTTGCAGGCGCAGGGCTATGTGGTCATCAGCAACTTTGTGTACCTGAAAGACCGCTATGGAAAAGAGTACGGCTGGGGCGTGGCGGAGTATTCCACACCGGAAAAATTCTTCGGAGATGCGTTCACAGATGCAGTCTATCAGCGTCAGCCGAAGGAATCCTTTCAGCGTGTGCTGGAGCATCTGCATGAGATTTTGCCAGGCACTTCGGACAAGTCCTTGCGCAGTTTCCTCAAATGATGTCTTTGAAACAGCGTCGTTTTCAAGGTTGGACTTTTCTTTTCGCCTGACTTGTGGTATCCTGTCAGCATGGTGATTTTCCAACCGGGACGGGCATAGGATACAGCGGTGATGAAAATGGTGAGATACCGGCTGACCTCTTTTTTGTTCCTGCTGCTGTTCCTGCTGGCCCTGTCGTACCTGCTGTATGACCTACAAGGGAGCGCGCCAACGGCCAATTACTGTCGCTTTCCCACTCAGACCTTGGTGATCGACGCCGGACACGGTGGGGAGGACGGCGGCGCAGTGGCTCTTTCCGGCACGGCGGAGAGTTCTATCAACCTGGCCATCGCGCTGAAAATGGACCAGCTCTGCGGTCTGTACGGCGTACAAACCAAGTTGGTGCGCACCGAAAACATCTCCCTGGCTGACGCGGATGCCGCCACCCTCCGGGAGAAGAAACACACCGACCTTTTGAACCGGGTAGAACTGATTGAGAACACGGAAAACGCCGTGTTGCTCAGCATCCACCAGAACAACTACACCAGCGCGTCCTCCCACGGCGCGCAGGTATTTTACCGGGCCGACGCCGAGAGCCAGCAGTGGGCGGTTCAGCTTCAAGAGCTGCTGCGGCAGAGCCTGGACCCGGACAACACCCGCCAGGCCACGGAGATTCCCGACGCCGTCTATCTGATGAACCACATCTCCTGTCGGGCGGTGCTGGTGGAGTGCGGTTTTCTCTCCAACCCAGAGGAAAACGTTCTGCTGGAGACGGACGGCTACCAGACCCGCATTGCGGCGGCGCTGACAGCGTCCTATCTGCTTTACGAACAGTCTTAAATCTTTAGGTGATGGATACATGAAAGTGAAAACCCTGTTTTACTGCACCTCCTGCGGCAACGAGTTTCCCAAATGGCAGGGGAAATGCCCCGCCTGCGGCAGTTGGAACACCATCGTGGAGCAGCCCGCCGAGAGCAAAAAGGCCGCGTCTCCGGCCCGTTCCGGCCTGCGGCAAAAGGCCGTTCCCCAGCGGCTGGCGGACGTGACCACGTCGGAGGAGCTGCGCTTTTCCACGGGCATGAGCGAGCTGGACCGGGTGCTGGGCGGCGGAGCCGTTCAGGGAAGCCTGGTGCTGGTGGGCGGTGCGCCAGGCATTGGCAAGTCCACGCTGATGCTGCAAATTTGCAACGAGCTGTGCAAACAGTACACTGTCCTCTACGTCTCCGGCGAGGAGTCCACCCGGCAGATCAAGCTGCGTTCCCAGCGGCTGGGGGTGACAGGGGAGACCCTGTATCTCCTTTCAGAGACCCATTTGGAGGACATCACCGATGCCGTCCACCAGGTCAGGCCCAATATTTTGATTGTAGACTCTATCCAAACCATCCTGACCGGCAGCTCCGACTCTCTCCCCGGTAGTGTCACCCAGGTGAAGCAATGCACCATGGCGCTGATGGAGCTGGCAAAGGGGGAGGGGCTGACCGTTTTTGTCATCGGTCACATCAACAAAGAAGGCTCCATTGCCGGGCCAAAGGTGCTGGAACACATCGTGGACTGCGTTCTCTCCTTTGAGGGGGAGCAGCACCTGTCCTACCGTATCCTCCGGGCTACCAAAAACCGCTTCGGTGCTACAAATGAAATCGGCGTGTTTGAAATGCTGGACGAAGGGCTGGCGGAGGTGCCCAACCCCTCGGAAATGCTGCTCAGCGGCAGACCGGAGGGCGCGCCGGGGACCTGCGTCACCTGTGTGATGGAGGGGGTGCGCCCCGTGCTGGCGGAGGTGCAGGCGCTGGTTACTTCTTCCAGTTTTGCGGTGCCGCGGCGCACCAGCAACGGCATCGACTACAACCGGGCCATGATGCTGATGGCCGTGTTGGAGAAACGGGGCGGCCTGAACGTCGGCGGCTGCGACGCCTATCTGAACGTTATTGGCGGGCTGAACCTGGGGGAACCGGCGGCGGACCTGGCCACGATTCTGGCGTTCGCGTCCAGTTTTCGGGGCAGACCGGTGCCAAACGACCTGGCCGCCATCGGCGAGGTGGGACTGACCGGTGAACTGCGCACCGTCAATGGCCTGAGCCAGCGGCTCAGCGAGGTGCATCACATGGGCTTTACCAAGTGCATGATCCCCAGCCGGAACAGCGCCCGGCTCCAGGAGATTCCGGGGTTGCAGCTGATCCCTGTGAAGAACATCCGGGAGGCGCTGGCGGTGTTGCTGTGACACGCATCTCTTTGACCACTGTCACACTCCCACTTCAGCGCCTTTTCCCTTCGGGGAGGAGGTTCAGAAAAAGTCAACAAAATAAAAATTTTGTTGACTTCGAGGGAGGCAAAATCCAGCCTCCCTCCGGGCAGACCCCCAATTTTCAGCCAATTTAACACTGAGAAAGGAACACATTTTTTATGGATTATCGTAGCGCACCAAAGATTTTGGTGGATTTCCTCTCGTACCACGAGAGCGTTCAGGGACATTCCTCTGGAACCGTGGACGAATACTTTCTGGACCTGCGGAGTTTTCTCCGTTACATGAAACAGCGGCGGAACCCGGAGCTGGCCGACCTGGACCCGGAGTCTGTGGACATCACCGACGTTGACTTGGCCTTTGTCCGTAGCATTTCGCTCAGCGAGGTTTACGACTACCTGGCGTATCTGTCACGGGAAAAAAATCTGAACAACGCATCCCGCGCCCGTAAAGTCTCCAGTATCCGTTCGTTCTTCAAATACCTCTCCAACAAGACCCACCAACTGGACAACAACCCCGTTCAGGATCTGGACTCTCCCCGGCAGAAAAAAGCCCTGCCGCGCTACCTGACGCTGGATGAAAGCATCCAGCTCCTGGAAGCTGTTGACGGCAGAAATCAGGAGCGGGATTATTGTATTCTAATGTTATTCCTCAACTGTGGCTTGCGTATCTCCGAATTGGTGGGCCTGAATGTTATGGACGTGCGGGAAAACACCATTCGGGTGCTGGGAAAAGGCAACAAAGAGCGCATTTTATTCTTAAATGACGGGTGTAAACGGGCGATTTCCGACTATTTGGCGGTGCGCAACGGCATGACACTGATCGACAAACAGGCTTTTTTTGTCACTTCCCGCCGGACGCGGATGACCACCGCCGCCGTCCACAAGATGGTGAAAAAACGACTGTTGGAGGCAGGGTTGGACCCCACGCTTTACTCCGCCCACAAGCTGCGCCACACTGCCGCCACACTGATGCTGCAAAACGGCGTAGATGTGCGCACCCTCCAGGAGGTTCTGGGCCACGACAACCTGAACACCACCCAAATCTATACCCATGTGGACAGCGACAGCCTCCGCATCGCGGCCAAGGCCAACCCTCTGAGCCGGGAAAAGCGAAAGAAGCCCTCCCCTTCTGATTCTGAAAATTCTTCAGATTAAAGGCAATTCAACCCGAAATCACCCCTAAAATGTGCAGAAAGCGCAGTTTTTGTGCCGGATAAGTGCTGAGAGGCCGGTTGTCCGCGTCATCGCTGTGAGCCGTCACCAACGTTGTCCACAGCCTCGCCGGATGGGAGATGGACACAATGAATGCGGTGTGTGTAAATCGCTCCCCATCGAAGCTCAGCTGCACGCAGTCCCCCGGCAGGCACTCCCCTATCGCCGCGACTGCCGCCAACGGGCCGGGAGATTGCTCTTTTCGGGTCATAAAGTTGAAAAAATAAGGCACGCCAGTCCAGGACGGCGTGCGGTCAGCGGCGGTGCGGTAATACCAGCCAAAAGTTGTTCGGTTGTTCATGACGCCGCTCCCGGCGTAGACACACTGGGAGACAAAGCTGGTGCAGTCCCCGCCGTAGGGGTCAAAATTCAGATAGGCGGGGTTCCGGGCAAAGGCCCAGCGGTGGGCGTAGTCCACCGCCGCCTGTCGCTGGTAGGGGACGAGTGCTGGTTCCATGGGTAATCACCTCTCCCCTATCCTATGCGTCAGTCCTCCATCACGTGATCGAAGCCGATGGAGAACAGGCTCTTGATGTGCTCGTCGTCCAGGGAGTAGTAGACCACCTTCCCGGCCCGCCGGTTTTTGACAATGCGTCCCTGCTTCAAAATGCGCAGCTGGTGGGAGACGGCGGACTGGGACATATTCAAAATACAGCTCAGGTCGCAGACGCACAGCTCGGAGATGGTCAGGGCGCAGATGATGCGGGTGCGGGTGGAGTCTCCCAGCACTTTGAACAGCTCCGCAACTTCGTAGACCGGGCCTTCGTCTGGCATTTGCGCCTTCACCAGCGCCACGGAATCCTCGTGGATGACGCTGTTGTCGCACATTTCGGACAGTTCGATACGTTTCATGGTTCCCTCCGTGGATGATAGAAAACCCCCGGCGAGGCATAGGCCCCGCCGGGAGCAATGCGTTGTGTCAATGACAGATTTGCAAAATCAGATCTTGCCGTCGGAGCCGAGGACGTTGACGATCTTGTGGGCGACCATGTCCTTGACAGCCTGACGAGCGGGCTTCAGGTACTGGCGCGGATCGAAGTGGTCAGGATGCTCGGCAAAATACTTGCGAATGTTGCCGGTCATGGCCAGACGGATGTCGGAGTCGATGTTGATCTTGCAGACAGCCAGCTTCGCGGCCTTGCGCAGCTGATCTTCGGGGATGCCGATGGCGTCGGGCATGTTGCCGCCGTAGGTGTTGACCATCTTCACGAACTCCTGAGGAACGGAAGAGGAACCGTGCAGCACGATGGGGAAGCCGGGCAGACGCTTGATGCACTCTTCCAGCACGTCGAAACGCAGGGGAGGCGGAACCAGGATGCCGTCCTCGTTGCGGGTGCACTGGGCGGGGGTGAACTTATAAGCGCCGTGGGAGGTGCCGATGGCGATGGCCAGGGAGTCGCAGCCGGTGCGGGTGACGAACTCTTCGACCTCTTCGGGACGGGTGTAGCTCTCCTTGCCGGACTCGACAACGACTTCGTCTTCCACGCCAGCCAGGGTGCCCAGCTCGGCCTCGACCACGACACCGTGGTCATGGGCATACTCGACGACCTTCTTGGTCAGGGCGATGTTGTCCTCAAAGGACTTGGAGGAAGCGTCGATCATGACGGAGGTGAAGCCGCCGTCGATGCAGGACTTGCACAGCTCAAAGGTATCGCCATGGTCCAGATGCAGCGCGATGGGGATCTCAGGATTCTCGATGACAGCGGCCTCGACCAGCTTCACCAGATAGGTGTGGTTGGCATAGGCACGGGCGCCCTTGGAGACCTGCAGGATGACGGGGCTTTTCAGCTCGCCGCAGGCTTCGGTGATGCCCTGAATGATTTCCATGTTGTTGACGTTGAAGGCGCCAATGGCGTAACCACCATTGTAAGCCTTTGCGAACATGTCTTTTGTGGTAACGAGAGGCATACGGATCAACTCCTTCTAAAATTTACGTTATTATTTTAACAGAAGCGATTGAAAAAAGCAAGAGGGTGTGGTATGATTTAGATGAAATTCCAAAAAGATATTCCAGGAAAACAGCCACATGAGGCGATTGGCGCGGTTTGTGTCGGGAATTTCCACAAAAGTGCGCGTCTTTTCCCAAGTGGCGGTCACTAAAACAACCAAATAGGAGGAAATTTCAACATGAGTGAACTCAAAGGCGCGATGATCATTGGCCAATCCGGTGGCCCCTCTTCTGTTATCAACTCCAGCTGCTACGGCGCGATCAAGGCCGGCTTGGACAGCGACGCCATCACCACCGTCTACGGCGCGGCCAACGGCATTGTCGGCGTGCTCAATGACAAGCTGTATATCATGGACGAGGAGGACCCTGCGGAGCTGGCGCTGATGCAGTATACCCCGTCCTCTGCCCTCGGCTCCTGCCGTTATAAGATCGCCGACCCCGACGTGGACGACACCGATTATAAGCGCATCCTTGAGATCTTCCAGAAATACAACGTCCGTTACTTCTTCTACAACGGCGGCAACGACTCCATGGACACCTGCAACAAGATCTCCAAGTATATGAAGAAGGTCGGCTATGATTGCCGCGTCATGGGCATCCCCAAGACCATCGACAACGACCTGTACGGCACCGACCACTGCCCCGGCTTCGCCTCCGCCGCCAAGTATATCGCCACCTCTCTGGTGGAAGTCTATCAGGACGCTCATGTCTACGACAAGGGCCAGGTCACCATCGTGGAGATCATGGGCCGTCACGCGGGCTGGCTGGCTGGCGCCGCTTCCCTGGCCAAAGTCACCGGCTATGGCCCCGACCTGATCTATCTGCCTGAGGTGGACTTCAAGATGGACGAGTTCATCGAGGACGTGGAGCGCATCTGGAACGAGAACAAGAACGTCCTCATCGCCGTGTCCGAGGGCATCCACTACGCCGACGGCTCCTTCGTCTCCGAGGCTAAGACCTCCGCCACCGACGGTTTCGGTCATGCCCAGCTGGGCGGCCTGGCCGCTATGCTGGCCGACGTGGTCAAGAGCAAGATCGACGGCGTCAAGGTCCGTCCCATCGAGCTGTCCCTGCTCCAGCGCTGCGGCGCGCACCTGGCCTCTCAGACCGACATCGACGAGGCGTTTATGGCGGGTCAGGCCGCTGTCAACTGCGCCGTCGCCGGTGAGACCGACCACATGGTCGCCTTCAAGTGCACCCGTGACGAAAACGGCTACAAGTGCGAGACCGAGCTGCTGCCTCTGTCCAAGGTCGCCAACTACGAGAAGAAGGTCCCCGTGGAGTGGATCAACGAGCGCGGCAACGATGTCTCCGACGAGTTCATCAAGTACGCTCTGCCCCTCATCCAGGGTGAGACCCAGATGAAGAAGGAGAACAGCCTGCCTCGCTTCGTCCACCTGAAGAAGGTCGTGGCCAAGTAAGCTGCCTGCAAGGGTTTCAAACATCCTCCCTCTCCCCCTGCCGCATCTGCGGCAGGGGGAGATTTTTCTGTTCCAACAGAACGAAAAAGTTCGCAGGCCCTTCGACCTGCGAATTTTTTTGGCGGAGTGGGTGGGATTCGAACCCACGGTACCCAAAGGTACAACTGATTTCGAGTCAGTCCCGTTATGACCACTTCGATACCACTCCATCACTCACATTTGATTATTATGCCACAATCCGCCGGGAAACGCAAGAGCTTCCCGGCGGATTTCGTAAAATTCTTTTTATGACCTATGTCGGGGCACAACCTGCTTTCAGCGCAGTTGGGATGTACCTACAAAGCGGAAACCAGCGTTGCCAGCGTGCCGGACATAGCGCCCCACAGCAGGAGCAGCGCAAGGGCGAACATGACGATTTTCAGGGCTTTCCTGACGACGCCCAGGAGGAGCGTCACCAGTCCCAGCAGGAAGAACAGCCCCAGCAACTGATCCATCGTCATGGCTGTGCCTCCCGGATGATCTCTTCGATGAGCACCCGCTCATCCATGGGGTATTTGACGCCGCGAATCTCCTGGTAGTCCTCGTGGCCCTTGCCCGCCAGAATGACGATGTCCCCGGCCTGGCCGATGCTCATGCAGTAGGCGATGGCCTCCTTTCGGTCCGGGATAGTGACATAGGCCCCGTCCGCCTTGGCGACGCCGGTGAGGATGTCGTTGATGATGTCCATCGGCTCCTCAAAGCGGGGGTTGTCGCTGGTGACCACGGTCAGGTCGGCCAGCCGGGAGGCCACCTCACCCATCTCGTACCGGCGGCTCTTGGCCCGGTTGCCACCGCAGCCGAACAAGCAGATGATGCGCTTCGGACCATAGGCCCGGATGTTGGTCAGCAGGGCTTCCAGGCTCATGGCGTTGTGAGCATAGTCGATCATCAGGGTGTACTGGCCGGGGGTGGGGTAAATCTCCAACCGGCCTTTGACCTGAATGGTGTCCAGCGCGGCGAGGACGTTCTCTTTGCTGACCCCCAGGTGGCGGCACAGGGCGATGGCCGCCAGAGAGTTGTACACGGTGAAGTCGCCGGGGATGTCTACCCGGACGGAATAGTTCTCCAGCCCCGTCAGGTCGTAGGAAACACCCAGGTAACCGGGCTGGTGGATACGCTGGACGTTCACCGCCCGCAGGTCGGCGTTCTCGCCCATGCCAAAGGTCTCCAGCTGGCAGGTATGGCCCTCCATGACCTGCTCCAGGTAGTCGGCCTCAGCGTTGGCCAAGCCGATTTTGCACCGCTGGAACAACAGGCCCTTGCAGGCGATATACTCCTCCATGCTCTCGTGTTCGCCGGGGCCGATGTGGTCCGGCTCCAGGTTGGTGAAGATGCCGTAATCGTAAGTGAAGCCGGAGACACGATCCAGCTTGAGGGCCTGGGAGGAGACCTCCATGACCACATATTTCAGACCGGCGTCCACCATCTCCGCGAAGTACTGCTGCACCAGATAGCTCTCCGGGGTGGTGTTGACAGCGTGGATGTGTTTGTCGCCGATAATGACCTCAATGGTCCCAATGAGGCCGGTGGGCAGGCCGGATTTCTCCAGGATACCCTTAATCATATAGGTGGTGGTAGTCTTACCCTTGGTGCCAGTGACGCCGATGGTGGTCAGCTTCTCCGCCGGGTGGCCGAACCAGGCGGCGGACAGCTCCGCCAGCGCCAGCCGTGCGTTTTCCACCTCGATGACGGTGACCTCTTCCGGCACCTCTACGGGGTGTTCCACTACCACCGCCGCCGCGCCCTTTGCCAGCACATCGGGGATATACTGGTGGCCGTCCGTCACCGCGCCGGGCATACAAACAAAGATGCAGCCGGGGACAGCTTTCCGGGAGTCGTAAACCAGCGCGGAAATGTCGCTGTCCAGGGAACCCTGCACCAGGGTGTAGTTCATGCGAAAGACCAGGTCGATCAGTTTCATGGATGAATACCTCTTATATCTTATATCATGTTTATGGTAAATGGTCGGGAGAGGCACGCCGTATCAGTCGCACTCGCCCTCGAACACGGTGACGGCGGGGCCGGTCATAAAGACGCTGCCGTCGGTAACTTCGATTTCCAAATCGCCGCCCCGCAGGTGGACGGTGACATGGTCGTCGGTGAGGCCGTTCCGGACGCAGGCCACCGCAGTGGCGCAGGCCCCGGTGCCGCAGGCCCAGGTCTCCCCCGCGCCCCGCTCCCAGACCCGCATCTGGACGTTCTGCCGATCCATGACCCGAACGAACTCGGTGTTTACCCGGTCGGGGAACATGGGGTGGTTCTCGAACTGGGGGCCGACTTTGTCGATGTCCAGCCCGGCCACGTCATCGCACCAGACCACCGCGTGAGGGTTGCCCATAGAGACGCAGGTCATGACCCAGTCCTGCCCGGCCACGTTCACCGGCTGGCCGATGACGGTGTCGCCCAAGCCGACAACGGGGATCTCCGCCGCTGCTAGGCCGGGGTCGCCCATGTCCACTCGTACCTTGGAGACCTTGCCGTTTTCCACAGTCAGGTCCAGGTACTTCATCCCGGCGTTGGTTTCCACCGCCAGGCGGGTTTTGTCGGTCAGGCCCTTGTCGTAGCAGAACTTCGCCACGCAGCGGATACCGTTGCCGCACATGGCCCCCTCGCTGCCGTCGGCGTTGTACATCCGCATACGGAAGTCGCCCTTGTCAGAGGGGCAAATCAAAATCAGCCCGTCGGAGCCGATGCCGAAATGCCGGTCACTGAGCCGGAGCGCCGTGCCGTTGGGGTCGGCCAAAGGCTCTTTGGTGCAGTCCACATAGATATAGTCATTGCCGCAGCCGTGCATTTTTGTAAATTTCATTTGTTGTCCCTCCTGTTTGGGGCAGTGCGCAGCAGATATGCGCACAGAGAATGCAACACTCTCTATTATACATCCAAACTTTATAAAGTAAACTGGCGTTTCCGCTAAAAATTGCGACGGCTCCCCCTTTCCCGCTGGGAAGAACCGGAAAGAAGAAAAGTTTTCTTTTCTGCCCGTTCTCTGGCCCCAATTCTCTGAAATTATGGTATACTGAAAGCGGGAACAAACCCGCGAACAGGAGGCGCGCCTCATGGCAAAGAAAAGCAACCGCAACACCCGGCGCAAGATCGTCAGCGCCGCATGGAAGCTCTTTTATGAGCAGGGCTATGACGAGACCACCGTGGATGAAATTATTGCCGCAAGCGGCACATCCAAAGGCTCCTTTTACCACTATTTCAGCGGCAAGGACGGGCTGCTCTCCTCCCTGTCCTCCCTGTTTGACGACAAATACGAGGAGCTGATGGAGGAGATGGACCCCCGGATGGACAGCTTCGAGAAGCTGCTCTACCTGAACCGGGAGCTGTTCGCTTTCATCGAGAGCAGCATCTCAGTGGAACTGATGAGCCGGATGTACGCCACTCAGCTGACCACCTCCGGCGAACGCCACCTGATGGATCAGGGCAGAGTGTATTACAAGCTGCTGCGGAGTATCGCCGCCGAGGGCCAGGCCAGGGGACAGATCACCGCCGCTCGCTCCCCGGCGGAGGTCAGCCGCATTTACGCTATGTGTGAGCGGGCGCTCATCTACGACTGGTGCATCCGGGGCGGGGAATACTCCCTGGCGGCCTATGGCCGGGAGATGATGCCCCTGCTGCTGCACCAGCTGCGGGGCGAGGTGTACCGGTGAGGGACAGCGCCAACAAAAAAGTTTTCTCTTTCCCCTATTTCCTATTTGGTAAAACGTACAGCTTTTTTCCATTGAAATATCAATAGAAATCTGAAATAATTCTTAAAAAAGTCTGTAGTTCGTTCTGTAATTCGTTCTGTATTGACGTTCTCCTCTCAAGAGCGTAAAATAAAGCTAATTTTGAGAGAAAAGAGGAATCAATACTTATGTTATCTTCATCCACCATCTGTATGGTGATCGCCATCGTCTGCTATCTGGCGTTCCTGCTCTACCTGGGCTTCCGCTGCGCAGGCGGCAACCGCACCGTAGGCGACTACTACCTGGGCGGGCGCAAAATGGGTCCGCTGGTCACCGCCATGAGCGCTGAGGCGTCGGACATGTCCTCCTGGCTGCTGATGGGTCTGCCCGGCGTGGCCTACGCCGCCGGTATCTGCGACGTGTTCTGGACCGCTCTGGGCCTGGGCATCGGCACCTACTTCAACTGGCTCATCGTGGCCAAGCGGCTGCGCCACTACTCCGCCCTGAACGACTCCGTCACCATCCCTGACTTCTTTGAGAACCGCTTCCGGGACAACAGCCATATCCTGCTGGGCATCTCCGCCCTGGTCATCGTGGTGTTCTTTATCCCCTACACCGCCTCCGGCTTCTCCGCCTGCGGCAAGCTGTTCTCCTCTCTGTTCGGCATTGACTACGTGCTGGCCATGATCCTCTCCGCCATCGTCATCATCGCCTACACCGCCGCCGGCGGCTTCCGGGCCGCCTCGCTGACGGACTTCGTCCAGTCCATCGTCATGACGGTGGCGCTCATCGCGGTGCTGTGCTTCGGCGTGGCTTGCTGCGGCGGCGTGGGTGAAGTCACCAGCTACGCCACTTCCCTGCCCGGTTACATCGACCTGCTCAACACTCACGACTTCGCCACCGGCACCTCCACCTCTTACGGTGGCCTGCTGACCATCATCTCCACCATGGCCTGGGGCCTGGGCTATTTCGGTATGCCCCACATCCTGCTCCGGTTCATGGCCATCGAGGACCCGGAGAAGATCAAGCTCAGCCGTCGGGTGGGTACCGTCTGGGTGTTCATCGCCATGGGTATTGCCATTTGTGTCGGCGTGGTGGCCCGCGCCCTGACCCATGTGGGCATTCTGGAAGAGCTGGCCGACTCCGAGCGGGCCGTCATCGGCATCGCCCAGTACCTCTCCAGCTTCGGCATCCTGCCCGCTCTGCTGGCCGGTGTGGTGCTGGCGGGCATCCTGGCCTGCACTATGTCCACCTGCGACTCCCAGTTGCTGGCGGCGTCCTCCTCCATCTCGGAGAACATCATCCACGGCGTGTTTGGCCTGAAGCTCAACGAAAAGCAGACCATGCTCATGGCCCGCGGCACCCTGTTGGTCATCGCCATTATCGCCGTCATCTTCGCCCGGGACCCCGATAGTTCCGTGTTCGGCATCGTCTCCTTCGCATGGGCCGGATTCGGCGGAGCCTTCGGCCCGGTCATGCTGTGCGCCCTGTTCTGGAAGCGCTGCAACCGCTGGGGCGCCATTGTTGGTATGATTGGCGGCGGCGCGACGGTCTTTATCTGGGAGTACCTCATCAGTCCCATGGGCGGTGTGTTCGGCATTTACGAGCTGCTGCCGGGCTTCCTGGTGGGCCTGCTGCTTTGCGTATTGGTTTCCCTGGCCACACCGGAGCCTTCCCAGGAAATTCAGGACGAGTTTGAGAAGGCCAAGGCAATGGACAAAGCCTGAGACGCTTGATTGAATGTAAAACGACAACCCCGCCTGAACATTGGCGTTAGCCGCTGTTCAGGCGGGGTTCTTTTTGCTTGCTATGTTTTATACGTATCATCCAAAATTGGCTCATCCACACCCTGTGCAGAAACCATTCTGGGGCCTTTCTGTGTGACGGCAAAACCAATGCGGGAGCGCCTATTGGAACGCTCCCGCACATAGACTTTCATGGATGTAATTGGTTCAGAACTGGTCCGCCGCCCGGGAAATCGCCAGATTTGGCACCGCCCACAGCAGCAGGAATCCCAGCATGGTCAGCGGCGTCAGTGACGCGAAGGCCAGCGACCAGGTCAGGTAGAAGGCCAGGACCACGCCCACCAGCGAGGCCAGCACAGCGATCCAGGCGTTCAGCCGGACCACAGCGCACAGCCGCCGTCCACCCAACACCGCGTCGGAGTAGGACCCCATGCCCTCCCGGGTCAACAGCGCGCCCAGCACCGGGTTATGGGGCTGCCCCGGCTCGGACAGCTCCCAGCGCCGCTCGATGGGCGGATACTCCATCTGGCTCACCGGCAGGTCGTGGAGGGTTTGCAGCATACTGGGGATCACGTTGAAGTCACGGGTGACCAACACCGGGCGCACCCCGCCCTTGACCAAGGCGCGGATGGCGGCCTTAGAGTAGTGGGACATCTCGTAATCCAGGCTGAAAAATCCCGCCAGCTTCTTGTTGATGACACAGTAGACCGTCCGGCGCAGCTTCATGCCGTTTTCCAGCTTGATGTTCATAACGGTCAGGAAGCCAGAAGTGCCAATCAGCACCTGCTTCCCCCGGATGTCCGCCGTCAGGCCCCCGGCCTCGTAGCATTCCAAGTTGTCCACCCGGCGGTAAAATCCGCCCTGGCGACGCAGCTCGGTGTCGAACAGGTGGTAGAGACCGCTGCCCGCGCTGCGCAGCATGGAGGCGGTGCAGCCGGTGAGCTTTTCCAGGGAGACGCCCTCGCTGTGCTTGATGGATTTCATAATGACGCTGCCCTCTGGGAACAAATCTTCGTCCTTAATCAGGATGTTGGCCTTGCCCCGCATAGAGGCCGCGCCGGCCCAGCCCGCCAGCACCGCCCCGGATCGGTCCAGCCGCCGGGTCAAACGCAGGTAGGGCTGACCGAAGGCCAGCAGCCCGCTGATGGGCGCCGCCGCCACGAAAATGGTGGACAGGCACCAGGGCAGCAGCGTTGGCCGACCACAGCCCACCGAGGACACCAACGCGCAGACGATAGCGGCCACAATCAGCACAGGGGTCCAGGTGCGATAAATGCGCTGTGCGCCGTCCATACCCTGGATCTGGCTGCCAAAGCCTTCGGCGGTGCCTTCCTCCCTGTTGAAGGCGCTGATACCATCCCACTGGTCCTCGTCCAGCGTTACCCGGTAGGGCTGAGACGAGTTGGAGGCCGTCCGACAGGAGAGATAGAGGGCCTTTTTGCGGTCATACGCGCCCCAGGCCGCTCCAAAGAGGCTGAGCAGCGCCAGCGCTGCGAAGGGCAGCGGCCCTTCCCGCCCCACCAGGGCGGACAGCAGACCGTCCAGCAGGGTGGTCAGCACGGCCAGCGCCGTGATGGTATGCAGACCGGGTTTGCCCCGCCAGGGGGCGGTCAGCCCCATCCAGAGCACATCCAGTTCAATGGCTGCGCCCAGAGCCAATCCCCAGGTCAGCACGCCGGACATGACCTGATGGTCCAGCAGAGCGGCGGGTAAAGGCAGCCCGCACCCCTCCGCGATGGAGAGATAAAGCAGTACCAAAATCAGCGCGAAGGTGTAATAGAGCCGCTGGCGCATGAAACGCAGACCCAACCGGTAGCGGCTGGCCAGTTCCTCTGCGGAGAGGTCCGGGGCTTTGGGCGGTGCCTTTCGGGGGCGGCGCTCCCGCCAGGGGCGTTTTTTCTCCGGCGGCGTCTCCTCCGTGTCGGTGCCGGGAATGTTGCTGCTGTCCTCGCCCGGCCTCTCGGCCTCAGCAAACATATTGTCCGCAAAATCATTGGCTCTGTCCTGAATGCGGCCCAGACCATCCCGGAAGATCTTGCCCTTGGGGGTGGGCATCTCTACCACATTTTCCGCGTTTTCCGCAGCCTCCTTTGCGGATTCCGCCTCCGCTCTGACCTCTTCTACAGTGGCCGTCATAGCGGCAGCGGCCTGGGCCATGTCCTCTGCGGCGTCCTTTGGGCGCATTTGCTTTTTGG
This sequence comes from Oscillospiraceae bacterium Zagget6, assembly GCA_001941075.1. GTDB lineage: Bacteria > Bacillota > Clostridia > Oscillospirales > Oscillospiraceae > Onthomonas. The sequence continues at coordinate 23,743 of MSHH01000011.1, forward strand.
CAGACTTGCGCCGGGCATCCAGGAAGAATTGTAGCAGACCGCCGGAGGAGTCCTCCTCCTCGTCCGATTCTTCTTCATCCGGTTCCGCGTCCAGGCCAATGGCCTCGCCCACCTGTTGACCGATGAAGGCGGCAGTGTCGCTCAGGTCCGTCTCCTCTGTCGGCTCTTCCGGCGGAGCGGGCGGTTCCGTTTCTTCCGGGGGAAGGTCCTCCGGCGCCGGCGGTGTTTCCTCCTCCGCAGCGTCAGGTTGAGCGTCAGATTCCGGTTCTGAGGGTTCCCCCTCCAGGGCAGGCGTTTTCCCCTCCGGCGGCGTGTTAGCCTCCGCGTCAGCCACTTCCGGCTCCGCCGCCTGGGGAGCGGTCTCTTCTTCGCCGTACTCCCTCAAAATGTCGTCCAGGGAGTAAACCGTTTCCTCGGGGACTGCGCCGCTGTGCATCAGTTCGTCGGTCCCCTCCAGTTCGTCCACCGGGTTCCAGTTGTGTTTTGTTTCCATTGCTGTTCCTCCCTGCTTATCCCAACCGCTGGCGGACCGCCTCGTACAGCAAAATCGCGGCAGCGGCGGATGCGTTCAGGGAATTGATCTGCCCCTTCATGGGGATGCGCACGGTGAAGTCGCAATTTTCTGCCACCAGGCGGCTCATACCACTGCCCTCGCTGCCGATGACGATGGCGGCGGGGCCTTTCAGGTCAGCCTGATAAAGGGAGATGTCTCCCCCGGCGGCGGTCCCAAAGACCCAAACCCCCTGTTTTTTCAGGTCCTTCAGGGTTGCGGTCAGATTAGGCACACGGGCTACCGGCACATAGGAGACGGCCCCGGCGCTGGTCTTGGCCACCACTGCGGTGAGCCCGGCGCTGCGGCGCTTGGGGATGATGACTCCGTGGGCTCCGGCGCACTCGGCGGTGCGGATGACCGCCCCCAGGTTGTGGGGGTCGGACAACTCGTCGCAGACCACGATCAGCGGCGGTTCCCCCTTTTCGGCGGCGGCGGCCAGAATATCCTCCACCGTGGCGTACTCCCGCACGGCAGAGACGGCGATGACCCCCTGGTGGGCGTGGGTGTGGGACATGTAGTCCAGCTTCCGCCGGTCCACGTCCACCACTACGGCGCCGGCTTCCCTGGCTTTGGCGGCGATGTGGCCCAGGGCGGCGTCGGTCTCACCTCTGGCAATGTAAATCTTGTCGATGGCGGCCCCGGCGCGCAGGGCCTCGATGACTGCGTTGCGCCCCTCGATCAGGCCGTCCGCCTCTGCCTCCCGGTTTTCCCGGCGGCGGCCGGCGTCCTCCCGGGGCGGGCGCTGTTTTTTCTGTTGTTCACTCATAAAAAACGTTCTCCAACGATTCTTCTGATTCTGAAAGGGACCTGCGGCCCCACAGCTATACACGAACTTTAGTATAGCACAGTTTCCCGCCATAAAAAAGACAAATTTGAAAATATTTGCGGCGACTGGCCTGTCGCTTTCGTAGTATTCACAAATTGTTTATCTGGTTTTCCTTGTAATCGGGGAACGATTGTGATATATTACTAGAACAGTAGCGACAACAACGGATTTCGGCAGCTTTTGCCTGTCCCGTTAGGAAGAAGGTTTCCGTTTGAAAAAGAATGAACCCCCGAAAAAGGACTCTAACAACAACCGCAGGATCATGGGCATCGTCAACATCGTTGTCTGGGCGCTTGTGATTCTGGCCGGGTTCAACTGGCTGTTCTCCACCGCGTCCATGTCGGGCAGCGTGGAGATCAAGTTCAGCGAGTTCATCTCCCTGGTCAAGGACGACCAGGTAGAGGAAGTGGTCCTCCAGTCCAGCAAGTACACCATCACCCTGACTGAGGAGGGCGAAACGGCGTGGCTCGCGGAATACTATGCCGACGATACCAGCGTAGATTTGTCCTCCGTCACCATGCCCACCCTCTACACCGCTCCCCTGTCCTACACTGATTTGGCTCTGCTGCTGGAAGAACATGATGTGACGTACAGCACACCCTATCAGCAGGATAGCGCCGTCACCACCTTCCTGCTCAGCTATATCCTCCCCCTGGCGTTGATGCTGGGCGCCATGATGTTGATTTTCCGCATGTACGGCAGCAGAATGGGCGGCGGCATCGGCAACGTGGGCAAGTCCAACGCCAAGATGTACGTGGAAAAGGAGACCGGTGTTACCTTCCGGGACGTGGCCGGTCAGGACGAAGCCAAGGAGTCGTTGGAAGAGATCATTGACTTCCTCCACAACCCCGGCAAGTACACCGCTATCGGCGCAAAGCTGCCCAAGGGCGCGCTGCTGGTGGGTTCCCCCGGCACCGGCAAAACCCTGCTGGCCAAGGCCGTGGCAGGCGAAGCCAAGGTCCCCTTCTTCTCCATCTCCGGCTCGGACTTCGTGGAGATGTTCGTGGGCGTAGGCGCCAGCCGTGTCCGCGATTTGTTCAAAGAGGCCAGTAAGATGGCCCCCTGCATCATCTTCATCGACGAGATCGACACCATCGGCAAGAGCCGCGACAACCGCATGGGCGGCAACGACGAGCGGGAGCAGACTCTGAACCAGCTGCTGGCTGAGCTGGACGGCTTCGACCCCACCAAGGGCGTCATCGTTCTGGGGGCCACCAACCGGCCCGAGGTACTGGACAAGGCCCTGCTGCGGCCTGGTCGGTTTGACCGACGCATCATCGTGGACCGGCCCAACCTGGCTGGCCGTCTGGCCACCCTCCAGGTCCACACCCGGAAGATTCGGCTGGACGCTGATGTGGACCTGAACAAGATCGCCCAAGCCACCGCCGGCGCTGTGGGCGCGGACCTTGCAAACCTGGTCAACGAGGCCGCGCTGCGCGCCGTCCGCATGGGACGGAAGGCCGTCAACCAGAACGACCTGCTGGTCTCCTTCGAGGTGGTCATCGCCGGTACGGAGAAAAAAGGCACCGTCCTCACCGAGAAGGAGAAGCGGCTCATCGCTTACCACGAGGTGGGCCACGCCCTCGTCGCCGCCCAGCAGAAGGACACCGAGCCGGTGGCGAAAATCACCATCGTTCCCCACACCCAGGGCGCGCTGGGCTACACCATGCAGACCCCGGAGGAAGAGAAATTCCTCAACAGCAAAGAGGAGATTTACGCCCAGCTGCGCACCCTGTTGGGTGGTCGTGCGGCGGAGGAAGTGGTGTTCAACACCGCCACCACCGGCGCGTCCAACGACATTGAGCGGGCTACCGACATGGCCCGGAAAATGGTCACTATGTACGGCATGAGCGAGAAGTTTGGCGTCATGGGCCTCGCCACCGTGCGCAGCCAGTATCTGGAGGGTACCTACGGCATGGACTGCGCCCAAGAGACCGCTGCCCTGGTGGACAAGGAGGTCTACAAGATTCTGAACCAGTGCTACGAGGAGTCCAAGGCCATCCTGGTGGAAAAGCGGGACCTGCTGGACCAGATCGCCGCCTACCTGCTGAAAAAGGAGACCATCACTGGTCAGGAGATGATGGCCATTATCGAAGGCCGGGACCCCGATTTGGTGGACAACTACGGCGCAAACCCCAACGCAAACTCCAATTTGAGCAGCGCCAACATCAAAAATGAGGGCATCGAGCCTGCCGCCAAAAAGGTGCATATGCTCAGTGAGCCAGTAGAGGCCCCTTCTCTTGGCCCTGCGGAGAACGATGAGCCGCAGCAGCCGGAGGATGCGCCGGACGGAGATACGCCGGACGAGCCGGATACCACGGTATAAGCGTCCACTTTCAACAACCATTAAAACCGGTTGGTCATTCGTTGACCAGCCGGTTTTTCCGCCTTTTGTCAAGACACTCACTCATAAACGCGAAATCCGGCAGTTTTGCAAAATCCTTTCTTCCCTTTTCGCCGGGGCGTGGTATAATAAGGCTGTCTAACATAATTTTACCGATTCGGAGGAATTGTTATGGGAGTATCATTTGACGTTGAGGAGCTGCTCCGTCTGTTGCGCCAGTGCAAACCTATCGTCATGGACCGCCGTGCGGCCCATCAGGTGACGGAAAAAGGCTTGTCCGACTATGTGACAGAGGTAGACTTCCACGTGCAGGCGTTTCTGGGGCGGGAGCTGCATCAGCGCTGGCCGGAGGTGCAGCTCCTGGCCGAGGAACAGCCCCCGGAGGCGCTGGACTTCACCCGGCCCTGCTGGATACTGGACCCTATCGACGGGACGGCCAACCTGATTCACGATTATCAGGAAAGCTCTATCTCTCTGGCGCTGTGGGACGGGGAGGCACTGGCCTTCGGCGCGGTCTACAACCCCTTCACTGACGAACTGTTTCACGCCGCCAGAGGGCAAGGCGCTTACCTGAACGGGAATCCCATCCACGTCAGCAACCGTCCTGACCTGATTCACAGCCTGATGATCGTGGGCACCTGCCCCTACCACAAGGAGCGCGCCGAGGAGACCTGCGGTATGATCCGCCGGATGTTTGAACGTAGCGAGGACATTCGCCGGGGCGGTTCCGCCGCACTGGAGATTTGCAAGGTGGCCTGTGGTCGGGCCGATGGCTTTGTGGAACTGGGGCTGAAACCATGGGACTACGCCGGAGGCACCGCCATTCTGCTGGAGGCAGGCGGCACCGCCACCGACTTGGAGGGGTCTTCCCTGCCCATGTACCTGCCCTCGGTCTGCGTGGTGTCCAACGGCATCATCCATGCCGAGGTGCTGGAGGCCGCCAGAGGCTGAATCTAATTTGCAATTCGCAACAAGCAATGTGCAATGGACGGGTTTGCTGCCCTGTCTGCCGTGGGAATGGTATTGGAAACTGGCCCATAGAGAGTTGCTTCTGCCTCATTCCCAAGGGAATAAACGAAAAAAGGCCCGGTACAGGTTTGAAACGCCTGTACCGGGCCTTTTGCTATGGGTTGTTGGCGAAAAGAGGTCTCACCTACCGTCAAGCGGTACTTCTGCCCTCAAGGGGCACTTCCGCTGCGCTCCCTGCGAAGCTTTGCTTCTCCCTGTCTCCCCTGCCGCGTTTTACAGCCGGGCTACGCCGGACTCCCGCGCCGCCTTTGCCACGGCAGAGGCCACGGCGGGGCGCACCGCCTCATCGAAGGCGTAAGGCAGGATATAATCGGGGCTGAGCTTGTCCTCCGGCACCAGAGAGGCCAGCGCTTCGGCAGCGGCGATTTTCATGGCGTCGTTGATGTCAGAGGCCCGCACATCGAAGGTTCCCCGGAAGATGCCGGGAAAAGCCAGCACGTTGTTGATTTGGTTGGGGAAGTCGCTGCGGCCTGTACCCACTACAGCGGCTCCGGCAGCCTTCGCCAGGTCGGGCATGATCTCCGGGGTGGGGTTGGCCATGGGGAAGAGAATTGCGCCGGGGTTCATGGAGCGCACCATCTCCTCTGTCACCATGCCGGGAGCGGAGACGCCGATGAACACGTCCGCGCCCTTGAGCATCTCGCCCAGGCTGCCGCTGCGCTTCTCCAGGTTGGTCACGGCGGCAATCTTCTCCTTGGCGGCGTTCAGCCCCTCCCGGCCCTGGTAAATGGCTCCCCGCCGGTCACACATGATGACATCCTTCAACCCACGGGCCAGGAGCAGCTTGATGATGGCGATGCCCGCAGCGCCTGCGCCGCAGGTGACCACCCGCACATCCTCCATGCGCTTGCCCACCAACTTCAGTGCGTTGGTCAACGCCGCCAGGCAGACCACGGCGGTGCCGTGTTGGTCGTCATGGAAGATGGGGATGCTGCACCGTTCTTTCAGCTTCCGCTCAATTTCAAAGCACCGGGGGGCGGCGATGTCCTCCAGGTTCACCCCGCCGAAGCTGCCTTCCAGCAGCGCCACGGTGTTCACGATGGTATCTACGTCGTGGGTAGCCACGCACAGTGGCACTGCGTCCACCCCGCCGAAGGACTTGAAGAGGACACATTTCCCCTCCATCACCGGCATGGCGGCCTCCGGCCCGATGTCACCCAGGCCCAGCACGGCGGTGCCGTCGGTGACCACCGCCACCGTGTTCCAGCGGCCGGTCAGCTCGTAGCTCTTGGCCGGGTCCTTCTGAATCTCCAGACAGGGCTGGGCCACGCCGGGGGTATAGGCCAGGGAGAGGTCGTCGCTGGTAGCCACGGGCATTTTGGGCACCGTCTCCAACTTGCCTCTCCACTGGTAATGTCGTTTCAGGGATTCCTCCGCGTAATTCATCCTGTTCCGCTCCATTCTCTCTCAATTTTTATGGCAACACCGCACAAATGTGTGCGGTGCCATTTTACTTATCGGTTCTTTTTGCCGTGGATGCTCTTCATCCGCTGGTCATTGGAAAGGATGCGCTTGCGCAGCCGCAGGTGGTTAGGCGTGACCTCCAGCAACTCGTCGTCGGCCAGGAACTCCAGGCACTGCTCCAGGCTCATCTGCTTGGGGGGAATCAGCCGAAGGGCGTCGTCTGAGCCGGAGGCGCGGGTGTTGGTCAGCTGCTTTTTCTTACAGACGTTGACGGTGATGTCCTCATTTTTGGGGTTCACGCCGATAATCATGCCCTCATACACGTCCACACCCGCGCCGATGAACAGGCTGCCCCGCTGCTGGGCGTTGAACAGGCCGTAGGTGATAGAGGTGCCGGTCTCGTAGGAGATGAGGGAGCCGGTGTTCCGCCGCTCCAGGTCGCCCTGATAGGGGGCGTAGGAGTCGAACACGGAGGCCATAATGCCCTCACCCTTGGTGGCGGTCAGGAACTCATTCCGATATCCAAACAGACCGTGGGAGGGAACCAGGAAGTTCAGCTTCATCCGTTCGCCCACAGGGGTCATGTCCAGCATCTCACCCTTGCGCTTGCCCAGCTGCTCAATGACGGAACCCACGTAGTCGGCGGGCACGTCCACCACCAGCCGCTCCATCGGCTCGCACTTTTTCCCGTCGATGGTGCGGAACAGCACACGGGGGGGCGACACCTGGAATTCGTATCCCTCACGGCGCATGGTCTCGATGAGGATAGCCAGGTGCATCTCACCTCGGCCCGCCACGTTAAAGGAGTCGGTGGCGTCCTCCACGTCGGAAACGCGGAGGGAGACATCTTTCAGAGTTTCCCGGTACAGCCGGTCCCGAATCTGCCGGGAGGTGACGAATTTGCCGTCCCGTCCGGCGTAGGGGGAATCATTGACGGAGAAGGTCATCTCCATAGTGGGGGCGGAGACCTTGACGAACTCCAGCGGCTCGATGCAGTCGGGAGTACAGATGGTGTCACCGATGGTCACGTCGCCAATACCGGAGAGGGCGATGATGTTACCCGCCTCCGCCTTGGCGCAGGGCACCCGGGACAGGCCGTTGAACTCGAACAGGGCGCTGGCCTTGAATTTTTTAGAGACGGTCTCCGGGTCGTGATAGTTGCAGACCTGGATCTCCTGGTTCTGGTGCAGGGTCCCCCGCTCCACACGTCCGATGGCGATACGGCCCACGAACTCGTTGTAGTCGATGGAGGAGACCAGCATTTGGAACGGCTCGTCCAGCTCCACCTCAGGGGCGGGGATATAGTCCAAAATGGTGTCGAACAGAGGCTTGAGGTCCTTCCCCGGCACATCGGGGTCAGTGGAACAGGTGCCCGCCCGGGCGGAGCAGAACAGGAAAGGAGAGTCCAGCTGCTCGTCAGTGGCATCCAGGTCCATCAGCAGCTCCAGCGTCTCGTCGATGACCTCGTGGATGCGCTGGTCAGGCCGGTCGATCTTGTTGACCACCACGATGACCCTGTGGCCCAGCTCCAAGGCGCGGGAGAGGACGAACCGGGTTTGGGGCATGGGGCCTTCCGCCGCATCCACCAGCAGGATAACGCCGTTGACCATTTTCAGGATACGCTCCACCTCGCCGCCAAAATCGGCGTGGCCCGGCGTGTCCACGATGTTGATCTTCACGTCGCCGTAGGTAACGGCGGTGTTCTTCGCCAGAATAGTGATGCCGCGCTCCCGCTCCAGGTCACCGGAGTCCATGACCCGCTCGACCACTTCCTGGTTTTCCCGGTAGACGCCGCTCTGCTGGAGCATGGCGTCCACCAGCGTGGTTTTGCCGTGATCAACGTGGGCGATAATAGCGATGTTTCTCAAATTCGACTGCTTCATTCCGTATTTCCTCGCTTTGCTTGGGGAAACCCTGGTTTACCTGTTCCCAACATCTAAGGTCGTTTCACCGGAATTTCCCTGGTTCTTCGATTTTTCCCGTTAGTATTATATACCCTCCTTTTTAAAGTGCAACCTTTTTCAAAGAGAGATTGACAAAATCAGCGTTTTCGGTTAAACTAAAGAGGTTGACGGGGAGTGTTTTTGCTGTTTTCCCCATACACTTCTCCCCCTGGCTAAGAGTCTAACCGTGTGGTTTGACGGTCTCCTGCCGTTTCGTTGCAGGATTCCTCTTGCAAAGAGGCTTTTCGGCTGTTGTTCCACGCCAAACCAGTCCTAGTTTCATTTGATTCCCTATCCCGGTCGGAGAGAGCGCGAGCTTTCAAGTGAACCGAAGCGGACACTTTTCCGTGGGGACCTCTGCTAATAAACTTCATACGTCTGCGTAGCTCAGTTGACAGAGCGACGCCTCCTAAGATCACACTCAAGTGGCCAACCGTTCAAAATCGGTTGGACGGTCACAAGTTCATATTTCTTCAAATGTCTCCGTAGCTCAGTTGGACAGAGCATTCGCCTCCTAAGTGGAAGGTCAACTTGACAACTCACACGGAACGGCAAAACCCGGCTCGCTGTTCAATTCTGGTCTGCTCCGCAAAAATTGACGTTGGAGCACAGAACCGGGAATCATGTTCGTTGCTGGATAGGCCGACTAGCATTAGCTCAGCTAAGAAAATTTCACCGATCTGCTAATGACATCAAGGCAACAAAACCGGCTAAAAAGTTCCGAAAATCCGCAAAAAATGCGGTAAATATCTATTTGTCTCAGTAGCTCAGTTGGATAGAGCACCGCCCTCCTAAGGCGGGTGTCGGGGGTTCGAATCCCTTCTGGGACGCCAGCCAATAAGCGGAAGCTGCTAAAATCGTGTTAGCTGACACGAAAACGGCTTCCGCTTTTTTATTTTCCCGCAAGTTGTTCGACTGGATTTCCAGC
>MSHH01000012.1 GCA_001941075.1 Oscillospiraceae bacterium Zagget6
GTGGACCAGAACAACCTGGCCATGGAGACCATGAAGCGGGTGGCTTACGCCCACGATATGTCCTGCCTGCTCCACGAGAAGCCCTACGCAGGCGTCAACGGCTCCGGCAAGCACAACAACTGGTCCCTGGGCACCAACACCGGCGAGAACCTGTTCGACCCGGGCGACAAGCCGGAGGAGAATTTGCAGTTCCAGCTGATCCTGGCCTGCGTCATGAGCGCCGTGGATAAGCACGCCGATGTGCTCCGCGACTCCGCCTCCAACGTGGGCAACGACCACCGTCTGGGCGCGCAGGAGGCCCCTCCCACCATCATCTCCATCTTCCTGGGCGACCAGCTGGAGGCCCTGGTGGAGAAGATCGTGGACGGCGACGCCCCCACCGTCGTCCCCGGCGAGCTGGATACCGGCGTTTCCACCGTCCCCGTGCTGAAAAAGGATGCCACTGACCGGAACCGTACCTCCCCCTTCGCCTTCACTGGCAACCGCTTCGAGTTCCGTATGGTCGGCTCCAGCGACAACATCGCCGGTCCTAACACCACCCTGAACGCGATCATGGCCGAGGCGTTCTGCGACGCCGCCGACGCCCTGGAGGGGGCTGAGGACTTCGAGACCGCCTGCAAAGCCTACATCAAGGACCTGATGACCAAGCATAAGCGCATCGTCTTTAACGGCGACGGCTACTCCGAGGCGTGGGTGGAAGAAGCTGCCCGCCGGGGCCTGCCCAACATCAAGTGCATGGTGGACGCCATCCCCGTGCTGACCCAGCCCGATGTGGTGGAGATGTTCGAGAAGTTCGGCATCTACACCAAGGCCGAGCTGGAGGCCCGCGAAGAGGTCCGCTACGAGAACTACGCCAAGCGCATTGGCGTGGAGGCCAAGGTCATGATCCACATGGCTGGCAAGCAGTATATCCCCTCTGTCATCGCCTACTCCACCACCCTGGCCGAGTCCGTCGCCGCCGTGGAAGCCGCTGGCGCTGACGCCTCCGTCCAGAAGGAGTTGCTGAACAAGGTCTCTGCTCTGTTGAAGGACGCACAGGCTGCCCTGACCCAGCTGAAAGCGGTCTATGCTGAGACCGATGCAATGGACGACGTGCCCGAAATGGCCAGAGCTTACCGCTACAACGTCATCCCCGTGATGGACGCCCTCCGCGCCCCCATCGATGAGCTGGAGATGCTGGTGGACAGCGATTATTGGCCGGTGCCCTCCTACGGCGACCTGATGTATGATGTGTAATTCATTCGACTCTCCTTACTTCTGAATACCACTATAACGCAGGAACCGGCGGCGCGTGAGCGCCGCCGGTTCTTTGTTGACGTGAAACCCCTCCGTCGCGGCTTACGCCGCGCCACCTCCCCTTTCAGGGTAGGGAGCGCAGCGGAAGTGCCGCTTGACGGCGGAGGCGAGAGGGGTGGTCAGTTACAGAAGGATATTCGTCATGGTGGAGGGGTTTCTGCTGGAAGCAGTAAAATCGAGAACTCCACAAAGCAAAAACCCGCGCCGGGTACTCCCTGGCGCGGGCCTGTTGTATTATTATGGGACGTAAAACGAATCAGAACGGAATTTCCTCGTCGTCGCCGTCCTCCTCCTCGAACTCCAGCTCGATTTGGAACCGCTGGCCGCAGGAGGGGCACTTGACCTCGCCGGAGGCCAGATGGCCCTCGTGAATGGTCATGGGTTCGCCGCAGGAGGGGCACTCTACCTCAACGGCGGTCTCGTAGTCGTCCTCGGCCTCGTCGCCGTCGTATGGTTCCGCATTGTCAAAGACATCACCAAACAGCTCGTCCGCCTGGTCCGCCAGAGCCATGATGCTCTCCTCGTTTTCGGTCACGTGGTCGGCCAGCTCCTCCACCACGTCGATGATGGCCTTGAGCAGCTTGGCCTCCTTGGACTTGTCGGCGTTCAGATCCATGCCGTCGTACAGGCCACGGAGATAACCGGCTTTTTCAGCAAGGGACATAAAACCTCCTCCTTTCGCGGGTATGGGTAAAGTGGGATGGAAAAATTACTTGCAGCGGGACATATACTCGCCGGTGCGGGTGTCCACCTGGATGCGGTCGCCCTCGTTGATAAAGAGAGGCACCTTGATCTCCGCGCCGGTCTCCAGAGTGGCGGGCTTGGTGACGTTGGTGGCGGTGTCGCCCCGGACGCCCGGCTCGGTCTTGACGACCTCCAGCTCCATGAAGTTGGGGGCCTCGATGCCGAACACCTTGCCCTTGTAGGACAGCACCTTGCAGGGGGTGTTCTCCTTGACGAACTTAAAGGCGTCGCCCAGCTGGTCGCTGTTCAGGGGGATCATGTCGTAGGTTTCGGTGTCCATGAAGTAATACAGGTCGCCGTCAGAATAGCTGTACTCCATCTCCTTGCGCTCGATGAACGCCTCTTCAAACTTGGCGGTGGGGTTAAAGGAAGTCTCGGTGACAGCGCCGGTGATGACGTTCTTCATCTTGGTGCGGACAAAAGCCGCGCCCTTGCCGGGTTTGACGTGCTGGAACTCGATGACCTGCATGACTTTGCCTTCGTACTCGAAGGTCTTGCCGTTTCTAAAATCGCTGGCAGTAAGCATAAATGAACTCCTCCAAATTATCAGTTGGCCCAGGCAACGGAAACCCAGGTTATCTTTTTACAGGTCTATTCTACCCTAAAACGCCCCGCTTGGCAAGAGGAACCGGGGAATTTACCCAAAGAAACCTCTTGAATCGCAAGAAACCGCCGCCTGTCGGGAGCGGTCAGCGGGCCGCTGCCAGGTCCTTGACCACCTCTCCGGCCACGATTAACCCGGCCACCGCCGGGACAAAGGCATTGCTGCCGGGCACCTGCCGCCGCTCAGTACACTTCCGTGCGGTGCCGGGGGGACAGATGCAGTGATTGCGGCAGCTAATAGAGTCGTCCTCAATGGGAGTCATGGCCGGTTCTTTGGAATAGACCACCTTCAAATGTTTGATGCCCCGCTTGCCCAGCTCCCGACGCATGACCCGCGCCAGGGGACACATGGAGGTCTTGGAGAGGTCCGTCACCTCAAAGGCGGAGGCGTCCAGCTTGTTGCCCGCGCCCATGCAGCTGATGATGGGGGTTCCCGTCCGCTGGGCCTGCTCCACCAGCTCCAGCTTGCCCGTCACCGTGTCGATGGCGTCCACCACGTAGTCGTATTGAGCGAAGTCGAACTGGTCCGCCGTCTGGGGCGTGTAAAAGGTCTTGTAGGTGCGGACTACGGCCTTGGGGTTGATGTCTAAAATACGCTGCTCCGCCACGTCCACTTTGTATTTGCCCACAGTGCTGCGGGTGGCGAGAATTTGCCGGTTCAGGTTGGTCAGGCATATCCTGTCATCGTCGATCAAGTCCAGCTGGCCCACGCCGCTACGGGCCAGAGCCTCCACGGTGTAGCCGCCAACCCCGCCGATGCCAAACACGGCCACCCGCGCCCGGTAGAGCCGCTCCATGGCTTCCCGGCCCAGAAGAAGTTGTGTGCGGGAAAATTGGTCAAGCATTGTTGTTCCTCCTGTCCTCTGTCGATAACGTCTCATTCATGCTGCCGGTGCGATACCCCAGCAGGTCCAGCGCCACATAGGTGAAGCCGTAGGACTTGAACCGGTCGTAGACCAGCCTGCGGGTGTCCTCTGCCAGCAGCCGGGGAAAGTCCTCCGGCAGCAGCTCAATACGGGCAATCGTGCCGTGGATGCGCACCCGCACCTGGCGGAAGCCCAGGTCCAGCAGAAGCTGTTCTGCCTGATCTACCATGCGCAGCTTTTCCTCGGTAATGGTCTCGCCGTAGACGAACCGAGAGGACAGGCAGGCAAAGGATTGCTTGTCCCAGGTGGGGAGAGCCAGCTCTTTGGACAGCAGTCGAATCTCGGTTTTGGTCAAACCCGCCTGGCGCAGAGGACTGACTACCCCCAGCTCCCGCACAGCCTGCATACCGGGGCGGTAGTCGCCTTCATCATCCACGTTGGAGCCTTCTATCACCGCGTTCAGCCCCCGCTCCTTGGCTACAGCCCAAATCTTACCAAATAATTCTCGCTTGCACAGGTAGCAGCGATTGGGGGGATTCTGCCGAAAGCCTTCAATGTTTAGCTCCTCTGAGGGACAGACCACCTGGGAGATACCGTGCAACCCGCAGAAGGCCGCCGCCTCCTGGCGCTCCCGTTCCGGGAAGGAGCAGGAGCTGGCCGTCACCGCCACCGCCCGGTCCCCCAGCACGTCATGGGCCACCCACAGCAAAAAAGTGGAGTCCACGCCGCCGGAGAAGGCCACCGCCACGCTGCCCAGCGCCGCCAGACCGTCCCGCAGTGCCTGATATTTTTCCTGTCGCAGTTCCATTGCGTTCCTCCATTTCGCATCAAACCACAGGGTACATAGGGTATTATACACGTTCCTGCCCCCGCCGTCCAGCGGGAGACGCGGAAAATTGCGCCGAACCCCGCCCCAAAGAAAAAACAGGCGAGGCCCTGAAAGATTCATACTTTATTCAAGACTTCCGGCTGTCGCTGTGCTATACTACCATTGTCAAAGGAGAGGGGCGAACGCCCACCGCTCCTGAACCGCATACCAAACCCGGCGGGGACAGACGCCTTTGCTGGGAATGGACTAAAAATTCCGAACTCCGTTTCGTTTTTCTTTTCTCTTCCTTTTTCTTTTCCAGAAAACCGCTGTGACCGCCCGGTCATGGCGGTTTTTTGGGCGTCAGGGAGGGTTCTTTTCCCCTGCGCCGCCGCATAGAGTACCGCAGGAAACCAAGGCGGTGTCGCCAAAAGGGAGCGGTGCTTATGAGAACAGATTGGAACGAAAACCAGGCCACCTTGATCGGGGGAGGCGGTGTCGGAGCCGATTTTCTCCCACGCCAGCCACGGGGAGGATTTTTTTCGCGTGCCGGTGAAGAGCCTGCGGCTCTCCGGGGCGGAGGATGTCATCAACGTCATTCTCTCTCGGACGCTGCTGGAGAGCTGTCCTCTCCGGGCTGGGGAGCGGGCGGCGATTTACGGGGAGGTGCGGTCCTACAACAACCGGGGCGGCGTGGGCAGCCGCCTGGTCATCACCCTCTACGCCCAGGAGCTGTATTACGACACGGTGGGGGCCGACGACAACCGGCTGACCCTGGCCGGGGTCATCTGCAAGCCGCCAGTGTACCGGCTGACGCCGCTGGGCCGGGAGATCACCGACCTGATTCTGGCGGTGAATCGCCGGTATGGGCGGGCGGACTACCTGCCCTGCATCGCCTGGGGGAGCCTGGCGGTGAAGTGCGGAGCCATGTCCACCGGGGACGGCCTCCGGCTGGAGGGGCGGCTCCAGTCCCGGGGCTACACCAAAATCGTGGACGGGGGAGAGGTGAAGCGCACCGCCTATGAGGTGTCCATCATGACCATGGAGGCGGTGGCGTATCCCCAGACGGGCGCGCCGGAGGAAATCGAAGATTTGTGAGGCAAACCCAGCCACAAAAAAGCCGAACCATCTCCCCCAGGGGAAACGGTTCGGTTTTTCGTTGTGGTGCGGGCGATGGGACTCGAACCCACACGTGCATTCACACACAAGCACCTCAAGCTTGCCAGTCTACCAGTTCCAGCACACCCGCAACTCAGCGAAAGATATTATAGCCCAAGCGGGTGCGTTTGTCAACTGTTTTCGCTGGAATTTTCCCCGCCCGTATTTTCCGCCGCCAAAGGGGGAAGAGAAAACCCGCCCGGCGGCGCTGCCGGGCGGGTGCTTGTTTCAGGTTGGTGTCGGCTTTCCCAAGCGTGCGTGGTTGCAGAGGAAATGCTTTCCACAACCTCGCGCTACTAGCCACTAGCCACTAATCACTGGACACTCAAATATTTACCCCAGCGCGGCCAGAGACTCCTGGATCTGGGTGATTTCCCGGTTGGTCTTTTCCAGGTTGTCCCGCTGCTGCTGGATGACGTTGGCGGGGGCCTTGGAGACGAATTTCTCGTTGGCCAGCTTCTTCTCCAAACCGGCGCGGTACTTTTCCTTCTTCTCCAGCTCCTTGGTCAGCCGCTTGCGCTCGGCGGCCAGGTCCACCAGCTCCGCCAGGGGGATATACAGCTTGGCGTCCGCCGTGACCAGAGAGACCAGCCCGTCCAGAGAGGCGGGGGCCTCGTCGGTGATGTCCACCTGAGTGGTGGCGGCCAGCCGCTGGAAGAAGGGGATGCCCTGCTGGAACACCTCGGGCTGAGCGGTGACGACGGTCAGCTCCGCCTTCCGGGAGGGGACCACGCCCATCTCCGCTCTGCGGGCGCGGATGGCTTTGATGGCGTCCATGACCTTCTCCATGGCGGCCTCGTCCTGGGGATAGTCGAAGGCATCGTTGGCGACAGGCCAGCTCTGGAGCATCAGGAAGTCGCCCTCGTGGGGCAGGGCCTGCCAAATCTCCTCGGTGATGAAGGGCATGAAGGGGTGCAGCAGCTTGAGGATGTCAGTCAGCACGTAGCACAGCACCTGCTGGGCCTGGACCTTGGCGGCCTCGTCGTCCCCGGTCAGGCGGGCCTTGGTCAGCTCGATATACCAGTCGCAGTAGGAATCCCACAGGAAGTCATAGACCTTCTGAGCGGCTACGCCCATCTCGAACTTCTCCAGGTTGGCGGTGGCCTCCCGGATGAGGTTGTTCAGCTTGGAGAGGATCCACTTGTCCTCCAGGGCCAGGGTGTCCGGCAGCTTGTTCTCGGTGATGGTCAGGTTCATCAGCAGGAAGCGGCTGGCGTTCCAGATCTTGTTGCAGAAGTTCCGCATGGCCTTGACCTTTTCCTCGCTGTACCGCATGTCGTTGCCGGGGGTGCTGCCCATGACCAGCATCAGCCGCAGGGCGTCCGCGCCGTACTGGTCGATGACCACCAGCGGGTCAATGCCGTTGCCCAGGCTCTTGGACATCTTGCGGCCCTGGCTGTCCCGGACGATACCGTGGACGCAGACCGTGTCGAAGGGGGCCTTGCCGGTGTAGGCCAGGCCGGAGAAGATCATACGAGACACCCAGAAGCCGATGATGTCGTAGCCGGTGACCAGGGTGTTGGTGGGGTAGAAGTAGTTCAGGTCGGGGGACTCCTCGTCGGGCCAGCCCAGGGTGGAGAAGGGCCACAGGGCGGAGGAGAACCAGGTGTCCAGGGTGTCCGGGTCCTGGGTCAGATGGGTGCAGCCGCACTTGGGGCAGACCGAGGGGGCCTCCTTCGCCACGATGGTTTCGCCGCACTCGTCGCAGTACCAGGCGGGGATCTGGTGGCCCCACCACAGCTGGCGGGAAATGCACCAGTCGCGGGTGTTGTTCATCCAGTTCAGATAGTTCTTGGTGAAGCGCTCCGGGACGAACTTGATCTCGCCCTTCTGCACCGCTTCGATGGCCGGCTCCGCCAGAGACTGCATCCGCACGAACCACTGCTTGGACACCATCGGCTCGATGTTGGTGTGGCAGCGGTAGCAGGTGCCCACGTCATGCTTCAGCGGTTCTACGTATTTCAGCGCGCCGCAAGCTTCCAGGTCGGCCAGCATGACCTCCCGGGCCTCCATGGTGGTCAGGCCCGCGTACTTGCCGCAGTCCAGCACCTCCGGCTCATCGGCGGGGACGTGGCCGCTGGCCAACAGCGCCTGATACGCCTCCACGTCGGCTTTGCCGGTCATGTGGCCGTCGTAGGTGAAGCAGCGGACGATGGGCAGGTTGTGGCGCTTGCCCACCTCGAAGTCGTTGGGGTCGTGGGCGGGGGTGATCTTCACCACGCCGGTGCCCTTGGTCATGTCGGCGTGTTCGTCGCAGACGATGGGAATTTCCTTGTTCAGCAGGGGCAGAATGGCGTGGCAGCCGTGAAGGTGGGCATACCGGGGGTCCTCAGCGTTGATGGCCACGGCGGTGTCGCCCAGCATGGTCTCAGGACGGGTGGTGGCCAGCTCCAGATATTCGCCGGTCTCCTTCACCTGGTAGAGCAGGTGCCAGAAGTTGCCGTCCTGCTCCTCGTACTCCACCTCGGCGTCGGAGATGGAGGTGTTGCAGTGGGGGCACCAGTTGACCATGCGGTTGCCCTGGTAGATTTTGCCCTCGTTGTACAGCCGGACAAAGACCTCCTTCACCGCGTCGCTGCACCCCTCGTCCATGGTAAAGCGCTCCCGCTCCCAGTCGCAGGAGGAGCCGAGGGTGCGCAGCTGCTTGACGATGCGCCCGCCGTACTCGTTTTTCCAGGCCCAGGCCCGTTCCAGGAACTTTTCCCGGCCAATGGATTCCTTGGTCAGCCCTTCCTTCTTCATCTCCTCCACCACCTTGGCTTCGGTGGCGATGGAGGCGTGGTCGGTGCCGGGAACCCACAGGGCAGCGTAGCCCTGCATCCGCTTAAAGCGGATGAGGATGTCCTGCATGGTGTTGTCCATGGCGTGGCCCATGTGGAGCTGGCCGGTGACGTTGGGGGGCGGCATGACGATGGTATAGGGTTTCTTGTCCGGGTCGGCCTTGCCCCGGAAGCAGCCGCTACTCTCCCACTGGTTGTAAATTCTGGTCTCTACCTCTTTGGGGTCGTAGACCTTGGAAAGTTCTTTTGCCATTTCGGTTTTCCACTCCTCTTTATCACGTAAATCATAACTTGATTATCTCTTTTTCTTCGTTATGTGCCAGAAACCCCTCCGCCACCGCCTAAAGGCGGCGGCCCTCCTCCCCTTTCAGGGGAGGCAAGGGGGATAGTGCTTGTCGTCTGGTGTCAGTAATGTTCGACAGACGTAGAATTTTCAGCAGAAACGTCCTCTTTCTAGCCACTAATCACTAGCAAAAAAACGTGGCTGATTCAAAGGGATAACCAACAAAAAACGCCCTGAACCTACTGTTCAGGGCGAAAAGGGCGCTTTTCCGCGGTACCACCTGAATTCGGGACGACCTTGCCCCGCACTCAAACCCGATAACGGTGGGTGCCGCCGTCTCTTACTAAGGGTTCAGAGACAGAACTCCGGGACGACCTTCCGCGCCGCCTGCCTGCGGCCTTTCACCAGCCAGCCGCTCTCTGCAAAACAGGGGAGGGCGCGTACTCCTTCCCATCAAAGCCATTACAGCGGTCATTATACCTGTTTTCGTTTCCGCTGTCAAGGGCAGTTTTTCCAACTTTGCGGGGCAAATCGTGCGGAATTGTTGACGGCGGTGGAGACGCCGCCAGAGAAACAACATTATTTATATGGAATTCAGCTTTAACGGCTGTTTCAGGTCCTGCCCCGCGAGGGGGCGATGCAAGAAATGTAAAAATAGCGTTTTTGCTATTGACATAATATAGCGTTTATGCTATCGTTTGATTATGGAAAAGGAGATGAAACAAATGCCGGTAATCAGCAGATTCTACGGACTGGTGATAAAAATGTACTTTCAGCAGTCCGAACACAATCCGCCCCATTTTCACGTGCTCTATCAGGATTATATGGGTGCGTTTGACATAAGAACGCTCCAAATGATAGAGGGCGACCTGCCCAGCAGGGCGCAGGCACTCGTCAAAGAGTGGGGGGCCCAACATCAGGAGGAGCTCCTCCAAATCTGGGAAACCCAAAACTTCGTGAAGCTGCCCCCGCTGGACTAAGCGGGGCGCGGCTCACGCCGCAAAGGAGGGTCAGCAATGTTTCATAGAGTTTCATCCGTTCAGCCCCGTCCGGGCTATATTTTGGATGTTTGCTTCCAGGACGGTACGCGCAGATATTACGACATCAGCCAGCTTTTCTCCCGCTGGGAGGTGTTTCAGACGTTGAACCAGGTCCAGGGCCTGTTTGAGCAGGTCAAGGTCGATGCAGGCGGTTACGGCATTTCCTGGAATGACGATCTTGACCTCTCCTGCAATGAATTGTGGGAGAACGGGATTCAGATGGGCGGTGAGCTCGGTGCCTGAAGATTGTTCTGCGCTCATTGACCAGCTCATCCAGTTGAGAAAGGAGGAAGGGCTGACGCAAAAGCAGCTCGCCGCTGCCTGTGGGCTGACGCAGTCCGTTGTGGCTCGATTCGAGAGCAAGCGAACCACCCCTACTGTCGCCACCTTCTGCCGCATCGCTTCTGCTCTGGGAGCCTCTGTATCAGTCACAAAAGCCTCTTAGGATTCCTCCATATCCCCCGCAGGAAGGCAGCAGCCCCGCGTCACTCCTCCGCCGCTCTCTGTTCCTGAAAATGGCTGCACCACTCGCACAGGGGGCAGATTTCGCACTTGGCCCGCCGTGCGGTGCAGACCGCCCGCCCGTGGAGGACCATCCGGTGGCAGAAGTTGTTGGATTCCTCCGGCGGCAGCACGGCGCGAAGCTGCTTCTCCACCTTGGCGGGGTCCTTGCTGCCGTCGGTCAGCCCCAGACGGCCTGTGATGCGGATGCAGTGGGTGTCGGTGACGACGCTGCCCGGCTCGTGGTAGACGTCGCCCCGGATGAGGTTGGCGGTCTTGCGCCCGATGCCGGGCAGCCGCAGCAGGTCCTCCATCTCATAGGGGACCTTGCCGCCGTAGTCGGAGAGCAGCATTTTTGCGCAGTTGACCAAATCCTTGCTCTTGCTGTTGTAGAACCCGCAAGAGTGGATGTACTCGCCCACCTCGGCGGGGTCCGCCTCCGCGAAGGATTCCAGCGTGGGGAACCGCTCGAACAGGGCGGGGGTGACCTTGTTCACCCGCTCGTCGGTACACTGGGCGGAGAGCCGCACCGCGAACAGCAGTTCATAGTCCTTTTCGTATTGCAGGGAGCAGAGGGAGTCCGGGTAAAGCTCCTTGAGGGCGTTCACGATGCCCCAAACCTCTTGTTCTGTTTTCATGTTGACCACCTCGACGGCTTTTGACTGATTTTTATTGTACCATGTCCGTCGGAAAAAGCAAATCAAAGTTTTTCTTCCCCCCACCGTAAAAGTGTGCTACAATAGAACAAACATTTCATTACAGGTGGTGACTTCTATGAATGGCCGTCCGCTGGCGGATGAGATCCGCCCACAGACTCTGGACGACGTGGTGGGACAGCAGCATATGCTGGGACCAAACGGCGTCCTCCGGCGCATCATCGAGGGGGGCGCGGTGCCAAATATGGTCTTTTACGGCCCCTCCGGGACGGGCAAGACCACCGTTGCCAACATCATCGCCAATCGCACCAACAAGACCCTCCACCGGCTCAACGCCACCACCGCCACCCTCTCGGACATCCGGGACGTGATTGCGGACGTGGACACCCTGCTGGCCCCCAACGGGGTGTTGCTCTATCTGGACGAAATTCAGTATTTCAACAAAAAACAGCAGCAGTCCCTGTTGGAGTTCATGGAGAACGGGAAGATCACCGTCATCGCCTCCACCACGGAGAACCCCTATTTCTGCGTGTTCAACGCGGTGCTGTCCCGGGCCACGGTGTTTGAGTTCAAGCCGGTGGAGCCGGAGGACGTGGAACCGGCGGTACGCCGGGCCTTCCGGGTGCTGGAGGAGCGGACAGGGCAGACCGCCGCCCTGGAGGACGGCGTAGTGGAGTATCTGGCGGCCTCCTGCGGCGGCGACGTGCGCAAGGCCATCAACGGCGCGGAGCTGCTGTTCACCGCCGGGGTGAAGCGGGACGGACAGGTTGACATCACCCTGGAGGATGCGGCGCTGCTGGCCCAGAAGTCCGCCATGCGCTACGACAAGGACGGCGACAGCCACTATGACATCCTCTCCGCCCTGCAAAAGTCCATCCGGGGCAGCGACCCGGACGCGGCCCTGCACTACCTGGCAAGATTATTAGAGGCGGGGGATTTGGTCTCCGCCTGCCGCCGCCTGATGGTCATCGCCTGCGAGGACGTGGGTCTGGCCTACCCCCAGGCGGTGAGCATCGTCAAGTCCTGCATCGACGCGGCCAATATGCTGGGCCTGCCGGAGGCCCGTATCCCTCTGGGGGAGGCCGCCATCCTCATGGCCACGGCCCCTAAGTCCAACTCCGCCATCTGCGGCATCGACGCCGCCCTCTCCGACGTGCGCCGGGGCAACTACGGCCCCGTTCCCGCCCACCTGATGGACTCCCACTACCAAGGCTCCAAAAAGCTGGGCCGGGGCCTGACCTACCAGTACCCCCACGACTTCCCCGACCACTACACCCCCCAGCAGTACCTGCCCGACCGCATCAAGGACCGGGTCTATTATGAGTACGGGGACAACAAGACCGAAAACGCCGCCCGCGCCTACTGGGAGCGGGTCAAGGGGAAGTACGCCGATGGGGGCGTCCCACAGGCGGATAAACCGAACAAGAAGCATTATTAAGAGCTATTAGCTGTTAGCCGTTAGCTATTAGCCCGGTTCTACTGGCTCAAAGCGAACAGCGAAGCCGAAAAGTTGTCACTAATTATAGCAGGAAACCCCTCCACCATGCTTCGCATACGCCGCCTGTAGGCGGTGACGGAGGGGTTACACAGGCGTCACCAACAAGGCCAAGTAAAAAAGATAATCGCGCAAGTTAGTAGTTCCTGGCTGACAGCTAAGAGCTAATAGCTAAAAGCTGAAAGCGCCACCCGCCGGGTGGCGCTTTCCCTTACATCGTCTGGATGGCGATGGTCAAACTGGGCATCATCTGCTTTTTCCGGCTGACCACGCCGGGCAGCTCGGCGCTGTCCGGTCCGGCCTGGACGCCAAAGGCGCTGGATACCACTTCCGGCAGGTTGAGCTTCCGCTGGTCGCCCACGTAGAGGACCACACTGGACTCCTTCATGATGTCGGTGAGCATCAAAAACACCACGTCCAGGTGGGTGCGCTCCAAAATCTGCTGCATGAAGGGCAGCATCCGGCTCCGCAGCTCCTCCACCATTTCGGCGCCGATGACCGTCACCTGACCCACGCCCATCTGGAAGCCCTCCACCGAGAAGGTCTTGAAGTCCTGGTAGAAAATTTCTTCTTCGGTCTTGTCGCTGATCTGACTGCCCGCCCGGAACATGTTGGCGGCGTGTTCCTCCGGGTCGATTCCGGCGATTTTGGCGAGATCCCTTGCCACCGCCTCGTCCACGGGGGTGCAGGTGGGGCTTTTGAAGCAGAGGGTGTCGGACAGAATGGCGGAGCACATGATACCCGCCATGGCGGGGGTGATCTCCACGCCGCTCTCCTGGTACATCTGGGCGATGATGGTGCAGGTGCAGCCCAGGGGCTGGTTGCGGAAGTACACCGGGGCGATGGTCTGAATGCCGCCAATGCGGTGGTGGTCCACCACCTCCACAACCTCCGCAGACTCAATGCCGTCCACGGACTGGGTCTGCTCGTTGTGGTCCACCAAAATCACCTGCTGCTTGTGCAGGTCCAGCAAATTCCGCTGGGAGATAAGGCCCATGACCTGGTCGTCCTTGTCCAGCACCGGGAAGTAGCGCAGCCGCTTTTTGGTCATGGTCTTGCGGGCGTCCTTGACGAAATCCGACTCGTGGAAGGAGACCACCGGGCCGCTGTACATCACATGGCGCACCGGCATGGACTGGTTGATGAGCCGGGCGGTGCGGTAGGTACTGTAAGGGGTGCTGATGATGTTGCAGCCGTTCTCACGGGCCAGCTTTTTGATGAGCTCAAAGACCTCGCTGCCCAGGCAGACGATGAGCCAGTCGGCTCCCTGCTCCAGGGCGCTGATTTGGGCGTCGGAGCGGTTGCCCATGATGACCATGGAGTGGGGCTGGATGTACTGGGTCATCAGCTCCGGGTTGGCCGCGCCGATGGCCACCTTGCCCTCCCGAAAGACGGCGTTGATGTCCCCCACGACGAGGGTGCCGTCCAACGTCTCCAGGATGTTTTTGCAGCTGACGGCGGAGGAGGACAGGGCGGTGGTGGCGTGTTCCTCCATCATGGAGCGGGCGATGTCCCCCTGGGTGATGAGGCCGATGAACGTTCCGTCCTGGTACACCGGCAGGGTGCGCAGGTTTTCCTGGTTCATCTGTTCCCAGGCGGTTTTCAGGGACGCCTCCAGGTCGATGCCCGCCGTCTCGCGCATGGTCACCTCCCGAATACGCGGCTCCAGCGTGTCCACGTAGCCGGGCTTTTTCATTTTGAAGAATTTCAGCACATATTTCGTCTCCCGGTTGGTGTGGCCCGCCCGTTTTGCGATGTACTTCTGCTGTCCGTCCGACAGAATGTTTTTCAGGTTGGCGTAGGCGATGGCGGCACAGATGGAATCCGTGTCCGGGTTCTTGTGGCCGATGACATAGATGGGTTTCTGGTTCAAGTTGTTCCCTCCCAATGTTCTTTCTTTTATTACTTGTTTATTTAGTCGTCCGTTTTGATTTGCACAGGTTTAAATAAGTTACATTTCGTAATTGACCACCCCTCTTGCCGCCCCTGAAAGGGGAGGGGGACCGTGCGAAGCATGGTGGAGGGGTTTACCGGCTGAAATCACAGACGAGGCCGATTCAAAAGGATAATCAGATTTGTCAATAAATCGTCTCCAGCTCCTCCTCCCGGATGCCGTAGGTGGCGAGGAACTCCGCCCGGTCCGCCGGGGTGCGCAGCAGCATGATTTCCTCCAGCTTTCCCGTCTCCAGGTTCTGAAAGCAGGCGGTCTGTTCCCCGGTGCAGATACTGGCCCGGATGACAGGCCGCTTTTTGCTGCGGTCAAAGGTTTTTGGCTCTACTTTGGGTTTCCGGTTCCAGAACATGGCGGGTTCCTCCTTTTTAGCGGCTAGTGATGAGTGGTCAGTGGTTAGAAAAGGCAAGACTGCGAAAAATTTCCGACCTGCCGGGTAAAACCAAAAACGAAACGACAAGCACTACCCCCCTTGCCCCTCCCTGCCCTTTCAGGGGAGGCAAGAGGGGTGGTCAATTGCCGAATGAAAGTTTTCTGTAGAAAACAAGTGCTATTCCGGGCAAAAATGCCGACCACTAAAAATGCGGATGGTTTAAAGGATAATCAGAAGTTGCTTCTATATTAGCCATTCTCCATCCGCTGGATAGCGGCCAGAATGGAGGGCACTGTCTGCTTTTTGCGGCTGAGCACGCCGGGGAGCCGGGCGGTGCCGCCTGCGCAGTCCACGTGGAACGCCTGCCGCACGATCTCCTCGCCGCCTTCGCCCTCGTAGAGCAGCAGGGTGGACTCGTCCATGATGTCGGTGAGCATCAGGAACACCACGTCCAGACGGCTGCGCTGGCGCACCTGGGCCATCTGGGGCTGCATCCGGCGGCAGAGGGCGTCGCGGGCCTCCTCGCCCAGGGTGCTGACCTGGCCCACGCCGATGTGGTAGGGGTCGGCGTGGAAGGTTTTGAAGTCCTGGAAGAAAATCTCTTCCTCGCTTTTCCCGTCCAGGCAGCTCCCCGCCTGGAACATGGCCATAGCCAACTCGTCGATTTCCACATCGGCCCGTTTTGCCAGCTTTTTGGCGATTTTCCGGTCCTCCGGGGTGCTGGTGGGGGAGCGGAAGGCCAGCGTGTCGGACAAAATCGCCGCCAGCAGCAACCCCGCCGTGGTCTTGTCCATCTTCACGTCGTTCTCCTTGTAGAGCATGGAGATGATGGTGGCGGTGCAGCCCAACGGTTCGTTGCGGAAGTAGACCGGGTGGATGGTCTCGATGGTGGAGCCGATGCGGTGGTGGTCGATGACCTCCGTCACTTCGGCGAAGCCAATGCCGTCCACGGCCTGGCTCTTTTCGTTGTGGTCCACCAAAATGACCTGACGCTTTTCCAGGTTCATCAGGTCCCGGCGGGAGATAAGGCCCACATAGCTGCCGTTCCGGTCCGTCACCGGGAACCAGCGGAACCGCCGCCGGGTCATGACCCCCTGGATGTCCGCCACGAACTCGTCTTCCCGGAAGGAGACTAAATTCTCGGTGCGCATGATGTGTCCCACCGGGACGGCCTGGGTGACAAGGCGGGCTGCGGCGTAGCTGTCGCAGGGGGTGGAGAGCAGGACGCAGTCCCGCGCCTTTGCCAGTTCCATCACGTCGGGGGCGACCTCCGCGCCGCCGCACACCACCAGCCAACCGGCCCCGGCCTCCAGCGCGGCCCGCTGGACCTCTGGCCGGTCCCCGGTGATGACCAAATCGCCGGGCTGTACCTGCCCGGCCAGCCGCGCCGGGCCGTCGGTGGCGATGACCACCTGCCCCTGAGCAAAGGGGCGCTCCGGCTCTCCCAGCAGCAGCGTTCCGTTCAGGGTGTCCACAATGCTGCGGCACCGTGCGCCGGAGGCGGACAACGCCCGGAGGTTCTGCTCTGCCAGGTAGAAGCAGGCGATGTCCCCGGCGCTGACCATGCCCCGGACTGCGCCGTCCACCACCACGGGCTGGGTGTCCGCGCCCTGGGCCAGCATCTGTTCCCAGGCTTCTTTCAGCGTCAGCTCCGGGGTCAGACTGCCGGTCTCCTGAATTTGGATGTCCGACACCCGCGGCTCCAGCGTGTCCAGATAGCCGGGGGATTTCACCCCGAACCGGCGCAGGACATAGCGGGTCTCCCCGTTCAGTTGGCCCGCCCGCTTGGGTACGAACCGCCGCCCCGTCAGAATCTCCTTCAAACGGGCGTAGGCGATGGCGGAGCAGATGGTGTCGGTGTCCGGGTTCTTGTGCCCGATGACGTAGGTGACGGCGTGGTTCAAGGGGGTTCCCTCCTGTTCAACACATTTTGATTATCCCCTTGAATCAGCCAAGTTTTTAGTGGCTAGTGGTTAGTGGCTGGAAGGAGGGTTTCACTTCTGAAAATCTTACCTCTGTGGAACAAAACCGCCACCATATGACAAGCACTATCCCCTCTTGCCTCCCCTGAAAGGGGAGGAGGGCCGCCGCCGCAGGTGGTGGCGGAGGGGTTTCATGGCGAAGCTGCAAAAGGGATACTCATGCAATCATTTTAACTATTGTAACATCTTTGTCGAAACAGTGCAAGGTCTTGCCAAAACAAACAACAGCGGAGAGGAAACATTTCCCCTCCGCTGTTTGCCTGTCTGAACTTGGTTTATGCCGCTTTCAGCCGAATCCACTGCTGGTCATACAGGTCCAACACGGTCTGCGGCAGGTTGGTGTAAATTTCGCACAGCTCCCGCACCTCGTTCGGGGCGTAGACCAGCTCGTTGTCCGCCAGATCGTCCCCCAGCAGTTCGCGGGCGGCGGAGGAGGGCGGAGCGTAGGTACAGTAGGTGGCGTTGGCCGCCATGACCTCTGTCTGACACATATAATTAATGAAGATTTCGGCGTTTTCCTTGTTGGCGGCCCCCTTGGGAATGCACCAGGCGTCGATGTAGTAGTTGGAGCCTTCCTCCGGGTAGATGCAGGCCAGGTCCGGGTTCTCCCGCATCATCACTACCGCATCCCCGGCGTAGTAGGGGGCTACAGCGGCCTCCCCCGCCTCCATCTTGTCAAAAATCTGGTCCATCACGTAGGCTTGCACCAACGGCTTTTGCTCGATGAGCTTGTCCACCGCCTGGGTGATTTCGTCCTCGCTGGTGGTGTTGTAGCTGTACCCCAGCAGTTTGAGGGCGATGCCGATGGCGTCCCGGCTGTTGTCGAACATCAAAATCTGACCGCTGAGGCTCTCATCCCACAGCACGTCCCAGCTGGTGGGCGTGTAGTCCAACATGGTGGTGTTGTAGATGAGGCCCACCACGCCCCACAGGTAGGGGACGGAATAAGTCCCCTCCGGGTCGTAGTCCAGGCCGCTGAGAAATTCCCCGTCCAGATTGGCGGCGTTGGGGACGTTGTCGAAGTCGATCTCCTCCAGCATGTCCTCCTCAATGAGCCGGGCGATCATGTAGTCCGAGGGAACGATCACATCGTAGTCGGTAGAGCCGTTTTTCAGGGTGGAGTACAGGGACTCGTTGTCGGAATAGGTGGAGTAGTTGACCTTGATGCCGGTCTCCTCCTCGAAGGCGTCGATGGTGTCCTCATCGATGTAGTCCCCCCAGTTGGCCACGTTGACCTCCCCGTTGGAGGAGCCGCTGCCGCAGCCGGTCAGGACGGCGCAGGTCAGCGCCAGAGTCAGGAACAGAAAAAGGGTACGGAATGGTTTCCTCATTTTTACCTCCCCGCCGTCCGTCAGGACGGCACCAGATTTGCGAAAGGAAATAATAAGCTATTAGCTATTAGCTGTTAGCTGTTAGCCAGGTACTACCAGCCTAAAGCGAACAGCGGAAAAGGAAGCTGAGAGTTAAACCGCTCATAATGTGCGATTTGAGTTAAGAGCCTGCCGTTTCCGGCAGGCTCATTTGGTGGCGGGTTATGCGGCTTTCAGCCGAATCCACTCCTCGTCGTAGAGGTCCAGCACGGTCTGCGGCAGGTTGACATAGACCTCGGCCTTGTCCATGACCTCCTGAGCGGGATAGGCGATGTCGCTGTCCTTCAGCTCGTCCTCCAACAGCTCCTTGGCGGCGGAGGAGGGGGTGGAGTAGTAAATTTCCTCGGCGTTGGCGGCCATGACCTCCGGCTCGCACATGAAGTTGATGAACGCCTCGGCGTTCTCCTTGTTGGCGGCGCCCTTGGGGATGCACATGGCGTCCACGTAGTAGTTGGAGCCTTCCTCCGGGAACACAAAGGCCAGGTCAGGGTTCTCGGAGATCATGGTGATGGCATCCCCGGCGTAGTAGGGACCCACGGCGGCCTCTCCCGCCTCCATCTTGTCAAAAATCTGGTCCATGACGTAAGCCTGCACCAGGGGCTTCTGCTCGATGAGCTTATCCACCGCCTCGATGATTTCCGCCTCGTCGGTGGTGTTGTAGCTGTAGCCCAGGCTTTTCAGGGCGATGCCGATGGCGTCCCGGCTGTTGTCGAACATCAAAATCTGGCCGCTCAGGTCCTCATCCCACAGCACGTCCCAGCTGGTGGGGGTGTAATCCACCATGGTGGTGTTGTAGACGATGCCCACCACGCCCCACATATAGGGGACAGAATACTCGTTGGTAGGGTCATAGTCCAGGTTTTTGTAATCGTCGTCGATGTTGGCGAAGTTGGGGACGTTGTCAAAGTCGATGGTCTCCAGCATGTCCTCCTCAATGAGCCGGGAGATCATATAGTCCGAGGGGATGATAACGTCGTACTCGGCGGAGCCGTTTTTCAGGGTGGAGTACATGGACTCGTTGTCGGAGTAGGTGGTGTAGTTGACCTTGATGCCGGTCTCCTCCTCAAACTCCTCCAACAGGTCCTCGTCGATATACTCGCCCCAGTTGTAGACGTTGACCTCCCCGTTGGTGGTGGAGCTGCCGCCGCCGCAGGCGGTCAGGGACAGCAGCAGGGTCAGGGACAGGGCGAACAGGAACACTTTTTTCATAGCGTTTTCCCTCTTTTCATAAAATGGCGGGTTCTCTCGTCCCGCGGGTGGTTTAGCCCTTCCCCTGGAGCTTGGCCGCCCGCGCAGCGGCGGCCTTCTCCTGCCGGGCCGAGCGGATGTTTACAATCGCCAGCAGGCTCAGCACCACCACGAACATCAGGGTGGACAGGGCGTTGATCTCCGGGCTGATGCGCTTGCGGGTCATGGAGTAGACCTCCATAGCCAGGGTAGAGGTGCTGGAACCGGCGGTGAAGTAGGAGATGACGAAGTCGTCCACCGACATGGTGAAGGCCATAATCGCCCCGTTCAGCACGCCGGGCTGAATCTCCGGTAGCACCACCTTTAAGAACGCCTGCCAGGGGGTGGCCCCCAGGTCCAGCGCGGCCTCCTCGATGTTGGGGTCGCACTGGTTCAGCTTGGGCAGCACCGAGAGGATGACATAGGGGATGTCGAAGGTGATGTGAGCCAGCAGCAGGGTGGCGAAGCCCAGTTTCAGGGTGACGCCCGTCAGCTGCCCCAACGTGGAATTGAACGCGCCGATGGCGAACACAAACAGCAGCATCAGGCTGACGCCGGTGATGATGTCCGCGTTGGTCATGGGGATGTTGTTGATTGCCATGCACACCGTCCGGGGACGCTTGCGCATATTATAGAAGCCGATGGCCGCCATCGTTCCCAAAACGGTGGAAAACACCATTGCCAGCACCGAGACCTCCAGGGTGGTAGCCAGAGCGCTGAGGATGCGGCTGTCGTCAAACAGCTCCACATACCACTGGAGGGAGAAGCCCGTCCAGACGGTGCGGCTCTTGGAGCTGTTGAAGGAAAAGACGATGAGGACGACGATGGGGGCGTAAAGGAAAATCATCGTCAGAATCAGGCCCAGCCGGGCAAAAAATCCGTTCTTTCTCAAAAGTACACAGCCCCCTCTTCTCCCTCACCGAAGTGGTTCATAACCGCCATGCAAATCAGGACAATGACCATCATCACCAGGGAGATGGCGCTGCCCAGGTAGGGGTTGTAGGCGTTGCCGTAGAACTGCATCTCGATCAGGTCGCCCAGCAGCAGCGTCATGCCGCCGCCCAGCAGCTTGGAGATGGCGAAGGTGGACACCGAGGGGATGAACACCATGGTGATGCCGGAGAGCACCCCCGGCAGGCTCAGGGGAAAGATAATTTTCCGAAACACCTGCACACCGTTGGCTCCTAGGTCCTCCGCCGCCTCGATGACCCGCGTGTCGATTTTGTCGATGACGGTGTAGATGGGCAGAATCATAAAGGGCAGGTAGTTGTACACCATGCCCAGCACCACCGCGCCGGGGGTGTTTATCATGGGGAAATAGGTCAGCTCGGTGCCGAAAACAGCGTTGATGAGCTTGAATACCCCCAGATTTGCCAGAAGTGTGTTGATGATGCCGGTGTTCTCCAGCAGGCTCATCCAGGCGTAGGTCCGCAGGAGGAAGTTCATCCACATGGGCAGCATCATGGCGATCATGGCGATGCGCTTGACCCCCGGCCCCTCCCGGGAGATCCAGTAGGCGATGGGATAGCCGATGAGCAGGCACACCGCCGTGGCGATGATGGCCAGCCGGAAGGAGGTGGCGAACACCGTCCAGTACTGGGTCAGGGCTTTGAAGTTCTCCAGGGTCAGCTGTCCCTCCGGGTTCACCAGGGAGTAGCCAACCACCAGGCACAGGGGGACGATGACAAAAATCGCCATCCAAACCACATAGGGAATGGCCAGATATTTCTTTTTCATTGGCGCGCCCTCAGCTCTTGTGCATGACCTGAATGTTGTCAGGCTCCACGCTCAGGCCCACCAGCTGGCCCACCTGGGGGGCGCGGGTGGTCTGGACCTTCCAGGTGAAGGTCTCTCCGGCCACCATAATTTCATAGAAAATGCCCTTGAACACGACGCTTTCCACCTTGCCCATGAGCTGGCCGGTCTCCGGGGCGGAGATGACCAGGTCCTCGGGGCGGACGACCACGTCCACCGGTTCCCGGAGGGCGAAGCCCTTGTCCACGCAGTCGAAGGTGCGCCCGGCGAAGGAGACCAGATAATCCCGCTCCATGACGCCCTCCACGATGTTGGACTCGCCGATGAAGTTGGCGACGAAAGCGTTCTTTGGTTCGTTGTAGATGTCGATGGGGGTGCCGATCTGCTGGATGCGGCCCTCGTTCATCACCACGATGGTGTCGGACATGGTCAGCGCTTCCTCCTGGTCGTGGGTGACGTAGACAAAGGTAATGCCTACCTGCTGCTGGATCTTTTTCAGCTCGGTCTGCATCCCCTTGCGCAGCTTCAGGTCCAGCGCGCCCAGGGGTTCGTCCAGCAGGAGGACCTTGGGCCGGTTGATGATGGCTCGTGCGATGGCCACCCGCTGCTGCTGGCCGCCGGACAGGGAGTTGACGCTGCGCTGCTCATACCCGGCCAGGTTGACCATGTTCAGCGACTCGTCCACCCGCTTGCGAATTTCGTCCTCCGGCACCTTGGAGATGCGCAGGCCGAAGGCCACGTTCTCGTAGATGTTCATGTGGGTGAACAGGGCGTACTTTTGGAACACCGTGTTGATCTGCCGCTTGTAGGGGGGCAGGTCGTTGATGCGTATCCCGTCGAAGAACACATCACCGGCGGTCGGCTTCTGGAAGCCGCCGATGATGCGCAGGGTGGTGGTCTTGCCGCATCCAGAGGGACCCAACAGTGTCAAAAACTCTGCATCGTTGAAATACAGGTTGATGTTGTCGAGAACGGTCGTGTTGCCGTCGAACACCATAGACACATCGGTCAAACGAATCAGTTCCTTGGACATTTATCCTCCTCCTCACAGGGCCGCCGGACCTTTTCCCGCCCGGACGCCTTCCCGTATCAGCTGCTGTGGATGTATCACCCCATATTACAGCAACCAGAAAAACTATATCTTGTTAAGGGGGTAAAGTCAAGTTTTCGACGGAAAAATTCCCGCAGGATTTTTGAAAAGTTGTCCGTTCCAACCTACTGGTTTTGTGGGAAAACCCCTCCGTCACGGCTCGCGCCGTGCCACCTCCCCTTTCAGGGCAATGTCATCAACTTAAGGGAACAGTCAACTTGCACAAAATAATTGGCTAAAGTTTGTGTAAAATGCGA
>MSHH01000013.1 GCA_001941075.1 Oscillospiraceae bacterium Zagget6
GGAAAGGAATGGTCATAACAATGAATTACACGGCGAACGGATGGAAGTACAGCGGCCCACCGCTCCAGAAAATTCCGGCGGCGGCGGAAATCTCCGGTCTGAGCAAGTATGCGCTCCGAAAAGGGTGCAGGAATGGCACAATCCCCCATGTTCGCGCCGGAAATGTTTACTACATCGACATCCCGGCGCTGCTGGCCCAAACGGGCGGCCAGTCCGATGAAGAATAAAAAAAGACCCCCGCTCCGGGGGATTCACGGAACGGGGGGAAAGGTAGGTGAAATTTATGTTTTCGTGCAACATGGAAATTATATCATGTTTGACGGATTCGGTCAAGGTCGTTTGTGCCGTCCAGGGTGATGAAGTCGAGACCACGGACACCCCTAGTCTGGCCCCGGCCCCGGATGCTCCGACGCTGCGAGAGAACCGGCGGCCCCGCTCCAGGTGGCGGCGGCTGGCCGTGATCCGCTCCAAGCGTGGCCGTACTGCTGCCTGTTGGGGGAGGCCGTGGCCGCCCGGAGGTGATGGTGATCCGCTGACCCTAGCAACAGGAAGGGGGTGGACGTAATGGGAAAAGATAAACGCCCCGGTACAATGATTTATTTTGAGCTTCTTACACCATTGGCAGCTTTGAGCATGGAAGAGCGGGGCCAACTCTTCACGGCAATTTTGGAATATGGGAGTGTTGGAAAAGAACCAGCCTTTTCCGGGATGCTTCATATGGCATGGCTGTTTGTGAAGCAGGATATTGACCAAGACCGGCGCAAATATGAGGCAAAATGCGAACAAAACCGGCGGAACGCGAACGCAGGACAGGGGAAAAATGAAAACGGTTGTGAGCAACCGATAGCGAACGCTTGCGATTGCAGCGAACGCATACAAACGGGTACGAACGTTGCCAATACAACACAATCCAATACAATCCAATGTGTTATAGAGGGCGCAGATGCGCCCACACCCAAACGGCAAAAGAGATTCATTCCCCCAACGGTGGAGGAAGTCAAGGATTATTGCGAAGAAAAGGGTTACCAGGTGGACGCAAGAAAGTTTGTGGACTACTACACAGCCAGCGGGTGGATGCGAGGGAAAACCAAAATCAAAGACTGGAGGGCTTGTGTTCGTACTTGGAAACAAAACGAAAGCGGTAAGCCGAAACAGCCCCGCGAGAACGATAAAATCACAACGCCCGATAATTGGGAGGAATAGACGATGTACGAAAATGCGATTTTTAACGAGCGGTATACCATTTCTGCCATTCTGTACGATGAAAAAGGCCGGTTCTGGCCGGAGATACGCGAGACCATAAGCGAGGACGACTTCATCTCTGAGGACTGCAAGGCCCTGTTTCGGGCGGCCTGTGAACTGCTGGACGCGGGGAAGGTGGTCAATGCGGCCACGGTGCGGGCCAAAGCGGGCGTTGACCTGGAGACCGTCAAGGAATTGGTCAACCTGGCACCAACGGCAGCCAACATTCGCAGCTATGCGGAATTGGTGCGGAAAGAGAGCCTGAGACGCAAGGCGCGGGAAATCGGGGAGGAACTGACCGAGACAGCGGTGGAGGAAAGCACCGACCCGCTCCAGATGCTGACCGAAACGGCCCGGCGGCTGGATGATCTGACCGCTGAGAAACGGAGCGGTACCCTGTTGAGCGGGGCTGAACTGACCTGTGACTTCCTTTCTGAGGTTGAAGCTGCACAGAAGCAGGGGGCGGCTTTTCGGACGTTCCCCATGTTGGACAGGTTTACAGGCGGGTTTCAGCCTGGCCGGATGTACATCTTTGCGGCCCGTCCCGGCGTGGGAAAAAGCGCTCTGGGGGTCGCTCTGGCCCAGATGCTGGCCAAAAATCGCCGGGTGCTCTACGTTTCCGCCGAAATGTCCCCTGATGAAATCATGGCGCGGATTATTTCGAGCCGCACGGCAATTCCGTATTCCGTGATAAAAGGCGGCGGCGAATTGACCGCCGAACAGTGGGGAGACATTGCAGCGGCGACAAATTCCGTGGACTTCTCAAAGCTGACCATCAACAAGATGGCCAAAATCGACGTTTCAAGAATCGGCGTGTGGGCGCGGCAATGCGACGCAGAGGTTATTTTCGTTGACCATGTGGGACTGCTGGACGGTGCTGGCAAGAGTGAGTATGAGCGATTGACCGCTATCTCCGTCGGTCTGAAACGGCTGGCCCGCGTCCTTCACGTCCCCATGATTGTTCAGTCCCAATTCAACCGGACGGCGGCAACGTCGGACGACCCCGGCCTCCACCAACTGAGGGGAACCGGTGCGCTGGAACAGGATGCGGATGTTTGCGTTTTGCTCAACCGGGACATGGAGAATCAGCCCCGGCCAGGGGAGCCGCAAGACTTCATACTGAACATTGCCAAAAACCGCCACGGGCGTACAGGGAAGATGGCTTTGACCTATTATCGGAATGTGAATCGGTTCATTGACACCAACGGACGGGACAAACATGGTTTCGCCGTCAATTCGTGGCAATAGGAGGACGCACGCATGAACTACACGATGGAGAAGGAGCTGACCACGCTTAGCAGCACCAACAGCACCCGCAAGGTGTTGGCCGTGGTCAGTTGGAACGACAGGCCCGCAAAGCTGGATTTGCGAAATTGGAGGGTTGCAGATGGTGAGATGGTTCCGGGAAAGGGCTTGACCCTGAGCAACAGTGAGGCGGCGGCGCTTGTTTCGGCGCTGTCTGAGTATCTGTCCGATGAGCGGTAAACAATCGCAGTCGAAGGGCAAGCGTGGAGAAGTCGAACTTGTGGAGCTGCTACGGCGTGAAGGGTTCCACACGGAACGGGGGCCTTCACAGTCCTATGGCACCACGCCGGACGTGTCCGGCCTCCCCGGTGTCCACGTCGAGGTTAAGCGCAACGAGCGGTTGAACATCTGGGAGGCTATGTCGCAGAGTGAGCGGGACGCTGACCGGTTCCAGGATGGTTTTCCCTCTGTGTTCTTCAGACGGAACCGGGGACGGTGGCGGGTCTGCATGAACTTGACCGATTGGCTGGCCCTTTATCGGGCATGGCGGCGCGAGGATTTTTCCGAGGGCCATAAATGAAAGAACAACCGGAAAAAATATAGGAGGATTTTTATGGACATTGAGAAGATTATGGAGATGCTGGCTGACCTGGAAGAGGCGCAGAACGCCTTAAAGCCCCGTGGCGGGGAGTTCGAGGACAGCATGGAGAAAATCAGCGTGGAATCCCGCTATTGGCGGCGGGTCATTGACAACGGTGAGCCGATTCGGTTCGAGGCCGTGAAGGAGACCGTGGAAGAGCTGCACAATGCAAGAGAGCGCGTTCAGGCGTATCTTGACAACACCGGATGGAAGGACAACCGGGTGTGTGATGCGTATATCGCTTTGGCTCACGCTATCAACATCCCGAACCGCGTCGAGAAAATGCCCTGTCGCCCCGCTCTGGCCGCTGTGCGAGCGTTTAGAGGGTTCAGACGTATTTCTTTACGTCCAGACCGTGAAAACGATTCTGAGGCCGTTTAGAGGGCTGCTTGACTTTTCCCGCTCCGGGTGGTAAGATACCGAGCGGATGGAAAAACCGCGAATTGTTTTGATTCGGAGGTTGCCCCGGTGGTCTTAACAGGCCGCCGGGTTTTCTTCTGTCATGAAAAAGTAACCGCCGCCGGAGGTGCAAGCTCCGACGGCGGCATGGCGCAGACACAGAAAGGAAAATCAATATGTCAGCATTTGTATTATAGCAGACGCAGAAAGGAATTTCAAGGGAAACATCTGCTTGCGGATGAATACAAACGAAAGCACCCCCGGAGGATGTTTCCGAGGGTGCTTGCTTTTTGTCGTTTCCTGTGTTATTCTGTCGGTGGCCCCTTGTGGGCCAGGGCGCTGTCCAATACGGCGGCGGTTTGCTCCCTTCATCGGGGGCAGCTTCTTGCCCCTGATCTGAAAGGAAAGGGGGCGCTGCATTATGACGACTTCGGAGTTTTACCAATTCTGTCTCGTTATCATCGGCTTGTGTGGGTTGTTTCTGACAATCTATTACAATAACAAAAAGAAGTAACCGCCCCAGCTCCAAACGCGGCGGTTACTTCGTAACCAAACCAGGGGGCTAACCGTTGTCGGACAGCGCCTGTTTCTATGTTCATTATACGGCCCCGGTGGGCCTTGTGTCAAGCCTTTTCTGAGGGCTTGCTTTTTGTCGTTTCCTGTGTTATTCTGTCGATGGCCCCTTGTGGGCCAGGGCGCTGTCCATTATACGGCGGCGGTTGGCTACTCCCTGACAAAGGGGGTGTTGCTATGCGAATTACGTTACATATCGGGGCCTACACGGTTACGATTATCGTGAAACGCAGAAACCGCCACTCTGGCAAGTGACGGTTTCTAATATAGAAGCTATCTACGCTCAGGGCTAACCGTTGTCGGACAGCGCCTGTTTCTATGCTTATTATAGGCCCCTGGGTGTCTTTCTGTCAAGTCCCCTCTGGGGGCTTTTCTTTTTACCCCACGTCCTCCAGCGGGTCAGCGACCGCCGGGGCCTCATAGACGGTGAAGGGGTCGATGTCAAGGCAGTTCGCCGGGCCGGACAAGTCCCAGGCCACGGTGTCGTTTAGGACGGTGAGCCGTTCCCGAAAAAAGCCCTCATCGGCCAGCGGTGCGAACACGCCGCCCCGGTCAATATGGGGCTGCATATCATAGCGCCGGATGCTCCCATCTGTGAAATAGGCGTAGACGGTGCGGCCAGGGCCGGGGGAAACCCGCTCCACGATGGGAAAATACGGGTCAGACATGGTTGCTCTCCCCTTCCTGTGCGGTTTAATACCGGTTGTAGACCTGGCCCCGATTCCCCGCGTCAATGACGCAGACAATCAACTGGCCGCTGTCCACGGTGTAGAGGATGCGGTAACTGCCCACACGCAGGCGGAACAGGCCGGGGTGTCCCTTCATGCGTTTTGTGTCGCCGCTGTCGGGAAGCAGTTCAATGGCCGCCACCACCCGGCGCTTCTCGTTCATGGGCAGGCTGTCAATAAACTTTTTGGCGGGCTTTTTGAGGATGATCTGATACATCAGGCAAGCCCCCATTCCCGCTTGCAGTCCTCCAGGGAGAAAGAAACGTCCTTCTCCGGGTCGCTGTTGTATTGCTCCAGCAGCGCCTCACAATAGGCGTCGTCCTCCGATTCGTCGGCGGTGATGCCCTGCACATAGGCCAGCACATAGCCCAGCTTATACTCCGGTACGCTGTCCAGCAGGGAGATGATTTTTTCACGGTTGCTCATTGGGTGTCCCTCCTTCGGTGTCCTCCACCGTGGCGTTATCCCGCTCCACGGCTTCGTCTATGGCGCGATTCACAAACCCGTTGACGCTCTCCCCCCGCTCCGTGGCGTGGGCCTTGATAGCGTCTTTTTTGCCTTTGGGCATGGTCAAAAGCACCCGGTCATAGTTTTCTTTCACATACTTGTTGACCGATGCCTGTTGTTTTTTAGATACCGTCATTATTCTGCCTCCAGTGGGATTCAAAAAGATTTTGATATCCTCTCCATTGTAGCTGTATTATACACCCTCTGTCTATTTATATCAATAGTCAAAATAGACAAACTATTTATATAAATATTGTGTACTATGCCAATAGACTATTTATATAAATAGTACTATACTATAATCAGTTCAAGGGAAGGGGAACAGGTCAAGCAAAGGTTAAGAGAACATGACAAGAGCGGAACAGGATACGCACGAGAAACCCGAGGAACTCCCAACGCAACGCCTCCCGCCGCCTGACCTGATAAACACACACCGAAAGGAGCCACACAATGAAGATTCCCGCTGAGATCCTGGCCATGTGGCCGGACATGAAGGACTATACGAACGTCATTCACGTTGACGTGGACGCTTACACGGAAGCGGTCAACCGCTACCTGGAAGCCCTGAACGCCTGGGCCGCTGGCCCTGACTGCCCGTTTTGATAGGAGGCGAAAGCAATGACATTCGAGGAAATGAAAGAGCTGCTATTCCGGGAAACGATGGACGCTGAACCCCGTAACTTCTGCGCTCTGTATGACTTCATCATCGACGCCGGGCTTGAACCTGAGTTTGACGAATGGAGAGAAAACCACCAAGGGAGGTGAACACGATGACCACAGATGAGATTATCAATCGGCTGGGACAGGTGAAGTTCACCTATTCCCGACTGACCGCCGACGTTTTTTCGGCGAAGGAAGTAGCCCGTGACCAAGAGGCCCTGACCGCCGCTGTCCAGGCGGTGGAGACGTTGGAGCGGGTCAAGAAGGCTTTGAACGGAGGTGAACACGATGAGCATTGAAGAAACCGCCCTGGAGCTGCTGGCCGTCAAGTCTGAAATTGCCCGCCTCCAGGAAGAGGCCGAGGCCCTGACCGACGCCCTCAAGGGGGCAATGGTCGAGGCTGGCCGGGAAGAGCTGGCCGGGGACGGCTGGAGCGCAAGCTGGAAGAACGTCAGGCAGACCCGCTTTGACGCCAACTGGTTCCGCCGGGAAAACCCCGCTCTTGCTAGCAAGTACATGAAGCAGACCACACAGACCCGCTTCACCATCGGATGAAAAAAGCCCCTTGTGTAAACGCCGGGAAGCAACCACACAAGAGGCAGGTACCCACCAAAACAGGGGGGATGCTGTTATTCTATCGCAGCTCCCCCCGCCCGTCAAGAAAGGATTTGCAATGTTCTCTATGGAAATTGTGGGAGCGGGCAGCTTCACACACCGAGGTTACAGGGCGGAAACACGAGTTGTTCGCCTGAACCGGGACGCGCTGGAAGAATACCGGGACGCAGAGCGGAACGGCAACCGTTCCGCGTTTATGCGCAAGGTTTTCGCCATGTTCGGCGTGGATATGGATGAGCCGGGTGTCGATGGCCTTGTGGCCCACACGATGGATGATATTTTCAACGTGGTAATGATGAAGGAGTAACGGCATGAAGAAAGATAGCTTTGTCGTTCGCAACGAGATAGAGAAGCAGACCGCCATGTTGAGCGACGCCCAAATGGGGCAGTTGTTCCGGGCTATGCTTCAGTTCAACCGGGGCGCAGAACCGGCCCTGTCTGACCCGTTGGTGTCCCTGGCCTTTTCCTTCGTGCGGGACAGCATGGAGAGAGACCGGGCAAAGTATGAGGCCACCTGCGAGAAGCGCAAGGCCGCCGGAGCAAAGGGCGGACGGCCCAAAAAGCAAATGGTTTCTGCTGAGACCGATTTTTTTAACCCGGAAAGCAAAAGGTTTTCCAAAAACCCTGAACCTGTCCCTGTCCCTGAACCTGATCCTGAACCTGTTCCTGATAGTGTCCCTGTCCCTGTCACCCAGTCTATGGGGGTTTCAGGGGGGACGCAGACCGAGACGGGGACGCCGGACGGGGAGAACACACGGGATTTTCAGGACTGCGTGGCCTATTTCGACAAGTGCGGCCTCTCCCTGAGCCGGGGAAACCGGCGCATTTTGGCCCGTTGGGTGTGTGAAGTGGGCTTCGACGTGGTGGTTTTGGCCGTTGACCGCGCCATGATTCACGGGGCAAAGACGGCGGGGTATGTGTTTACCATCCTGGAAGAATGGCGGTCTTTGGGGTTGCACGATGTCGAGGCGGTAGAGAACCACCTGGAGGGAGAGGGGGCCATAGCGTGAGAGAGAGCAAATTTGTGACGTTCCTCCACGCCGCCGGAGCCACTGGCCTACTGCTGGCCCCCGCAATGGTGCTTGACCTGGCCCCGGAGTTCACCGCCCGTTTTTTGGCGTGGCTGGACACGATGCCCTATCTTGTTACGGGTCTGCTGTGCTTTGCCTGGTTACTGGCCATTATCGGCTGTATGTGGCCGCCCTATCAGGTCGTGGGCCGCTGGTTTTGGGGCCTGGGCGCCGCTGGTTTAATCGCCCTTGTGTCCTGGGCCTGTGCCACGGACGTGATAAACGATGATTTTATCATCCCCGCCCTGGGCGAAATGGGGACAACCGTTGTCAGTGCCATTTGTGGCCTGTTGCTTTGTATCTGCGTGGCCGGTCTGATTTTTGACGGCCCCCGCCGCTCCAACCGGAGCAACGCCGGAGGGGAGAGGGTGACATGATGGTCAAAAGATGCGCGTCTTGCTCCTATTGGGTCAATGGCTTTTGCTGCTGGCATAGCGCAAGGACTAACGAGAATTTCTGCTGTGCGCGGTGGACAAGGAGGTAAACATGAGCAAGAAGAACAAACCTGAGAGAGGGCCTTTTGATGACCCTGTGCGCCTGGCCACTGACCGGGTGCTGTCCCTGCTGGCCCTGGCCGTGGGCGCCGCTGCCCTGGCCCTCCACACCGGCCCCGTGGTCATTGGTGCGGGTGTGCTGGCCCTGTTGATGGGGCTGTTGGGGCTGGCCTTTGGGAACTGGTAAGACCGTGGATGAGTTCAACCGGCGGGTGGAGTATCTGGCCGGGATGCTCCACGCCCGCGCTGATATAATCGCCTGTGGCGTCCCTCTGGCCGTCCTGCTGGTTGCCGGTTGTCAGCCGGAGAGCGTTCACCCCGCGCTTTTTGTCGCCGCCCTGGTTGGTGAGGGGGCCTGTGTCCTGTGGTTTGACCCGTGGGGCTGCCTTGACCGATGTTTAGCCCCGCTGTCCCGCTCCCTGCTGCTGTTGGGTATCCTGCTGGCGGCTATGGCCGTGTTGATGGCCGTCATGGGTGCGCCCGCCGTCTCCATCGTCCTGCTGCTGCTGGCCGTTCTGTCCTGCGCTGTGGCCCTGTGGCGGCGTAAAGCGTGGCTGCTGGCCTGGCAAATCAGGCAGTCCCCGGAGGTTGACGCGGTGCTGGCCCACCTGAAACACGGCGGAGAGTGGGCGGCGGGGACGGCGTGGGAACAGGATGGATGCCGCCAAACCCGCGCCATGCTGCAACCAAGCCCTAAATGTCGAGTGCGACGAGAACGAGCTGGAGAGGCTACACAAGGCCGTGTTTTTGCTGGCCTACCTCTCCGGCATGGAAGGCAGAGAGGCAGAGGTGGAGCGGCTGAAAGAGGATTTGAGCAAGGCCCAGGCGGAGGCCGAACAGTGGAAATCCGAGGCAATCAACTGGAAGAGCTGGGCTAAATATTACCAGGACGCCGGGAACTCCGTCACC
Organism: Oscillospiraceae bacterium Zagget6; assembly: GCA_001941075.1. Taxonomy (GTDB): domain Bacteria; phylum Bacillota; class Clostridia; order Oscillospirales; family Oscillospiraceae; genus Onthomonas. The sequence continues at coordinate 9,083 of MSHH01000013.1, forward strand.
CACCTAGAGGAACGGCTTCATGAGGCCGAGGAACGCGCCCAGAACGCCGAGCGGAGGGCGGAGGACGCGGAGGCAGAGGCCGCCGCCTGGAGGCCAGAGAACGAACCGGAGAGCCGGGACGATGCAATCAGAACCTACTTCGAGGCGGGGAACAGCTACCAGAAAACGGCTGATAAATTCGGCCTGAGCAAGACGCAGGTGTACCGGATTATCAACGGAGAGGGCGGACAATGACCGTTCCGTGGGCGTTCCGTCCCCCGTTCCGTAGCCGTTCCCTCCCCGTTCCGTGAGCGTTCCTGTGGCGTTCCGTAGCCGTTCCGTGGGTAGAATCACCGGAACGAAACGGAACGATTCCAGGGCCACACAGACCCGCTCCAGCGCGAAAACGAGAGGCCCACCACCTGGAGCGGTAGGGGAGGGGAGGACACAAAGAAAGGAGAAGTCAAATTATGGATATGAGCAAATACAGCAAGCGCGGGGCCATTGGCCTGAGCAAGGAAGAAGCAGATGCCGTTTTCGACGCTGAGGCCATTCTGCTGAACGACAGCAACGTGGTTCCTGTCGTGGTAGCGGCCCGCATTTTCGGAGTGGAGGCTGTTGTCAGTGCGTTGAGGTCGGAAGATGCTGGCCGCACATGGAACAGAACAGGGAGCGGCCTTATGTACCTGTACCGAAAGGGCATTTATCAGGTCGTTTCCCATTGCAACCGCCTGGCCTGTGAGGAACACGAAAAGATTTCAACTGTGACCTCTGAGAATATCAGAGAAACCAAGACAGAAACCAAGACGGGCACCAAAAAACCAAGACGAAAACCCGCCGATAAGTTACAACAAGAATGAACAAGCAAATTTGTTTTTAATTGAAATATCAAGGAAAACACTCGTTAAGAAAAGTCACCAAACGACAAGAAAAGTTACCTAGATTTTAACTCGTAATGAGAAGGTTGTCAGTTCGATTCTGACCAGAAGCTCCACACAAAAAGCACTTGAAACTACGGTTTCAGGTGCTTTTCTTTTTGTTCTTGTAAATTTGGGGAGCGCGATTGACCCAACTTGCCGTTCTGACGAACAAGGGCGTTCCCCGGTTTTCCACTGCGCTTTCCACCACGGGCTGTGAAAAAGAGGATAGGTCTTAGTTTGAGCGCAAAAATATTGTTTTCTCTGAACGAAACAGCGGCGAAGTGATATACATTTCTTAGTTTTTTGATTTATATATAACTTTATTTTATCTTTTCGGAAGCAGGAGAAATATGCCGCTTGCCGGAGGTTGGGCCACCATCACCCGCCGCAAGTGATGATTTAGTCCACAATTTCTCTATTTTTCGCATATTCTAATCATTTTGAGTTCGAATTTTCCGCGATTTGAAATAGCAAAATGCACAAAAAACGGCCTGTATTCTGCCACAAATTTCCATTTTTATGTGTCATTTTTCACAAAGTTATAATAACTTTCAAAGTTGGTATTGACCCCCCCACAAAGAGTGCTAAAGTAACTAATGTAAAATTGTTATGAAATAGTTGTAAATATTCATTTGGCAGCCCACGGCGTTTGATCCCAGCCGAAGGGACATGAGAATCCAAAGTATATCGCCCTCCTCATGGAGGAGGCCGCGGCTGCGGAGCGCCATCTGTTGTATTGAGACGGATCAGATTTTGGGGAAGGTCGTTCTCCGCATCTGGCCGTTAAAACATATTTCCATTGTTGGATAGAAGGGAGGTATGCATATGGTGATTAATCTGGAATTGAGGGGCCACCTGCGGAGAAAGGCGGAGGAGCCGGTGCTCTTCCATCTGCGGATTTAAGGAGCCTGGGAACCGGCGCAGCGGCGAAGCGCTGCCCCACCAAGTTTGAAAAATTTTAAAACACAAATTGCAATAGCAAGTTGC
>MSHH01000014.1 GCA_001941075.1 Oscillospiraceae bacterium Zagget6
ACGAGCAGATGACCCTCATCTTCCCAACAGAAGCGAAGCAAATTGAAGCCATTGACCATGAAGCGGAGAGCGAAACGCCCTCCGCTTTCTCTTTGCCCCAGGAAGACATCGACCATGTTCTCAGACTGGGCGGCAGAACGGAACAGACCCGCATGGAAGTGGCGGCGCTGTTTATGACCGGCAAGTCTCCCATAGAGATCGCAAACTTCCTGAGCCGGGAATATCGTGGTGGTCTGGGGCTGCTCACCGACAACGGCAGAATGTCCACCTGGTTCGGGGAGCAGGGCATTTGGCTGGCCAGTGGCGACCATGCACGGGATGCGGCACCGGGGGTGTATATTCCCTGGCTGAACGCCGCAGAGCGTATCGGGGAGCTGATGGAGGCCGGGCAGTTTGCCACCAACGTGGAGCTTGCCGAGAGTCAGGGCTATTACCGCACCCAACTAGCGCAGTCCCTGTGGTATCTGCGGCAAGATTTTTCTGAAATGGCCAAGGATAAGTCGCTGATGTCCTCGCTGGATAACTACCGTGGCGGCGGCTTCCCGCAGGATACGGCACGGCTGGCAAATGCGCTGGATGACCCGGATACCCTCGCTGCCGTCACGCAGGATATGGAGGCATTTGCACAGGTCTACGAGCAGGAACGTGGTATCCTCCGCTTTCATCATCTCCATGTCACGGCAATGGTGAATGGTCTGCATGACCTGGCTGCTCCCTGGAAGGAATATACTTCGGACATGGCGGCAGTGCCGGGTGCCGGGCAGTTCATCACGGAGGACGAGCTGGACGAGGCCATTTCCTATGGCAGTATGGTGTCCGGTGGTAAAGAGCGGATTTATACCTTCTTCTCTGCGCCGCATACCACAAGAGAACAGGCGGCCTTTCTCCGGGAGGAGTACGGCATCGGCGGTCACAGTGGGGCGTTCTCCAACAAGCGTCACAGCTATGAACAGCACGATAGTAAGGGAATTAAGCTGGAAAAGGACGGCTGTGCAACGGTCACGCTGACATGGAACGCCGTCGCCAAGCGGGTCGCTGCGCTGATAAAGGCTGACCGCTATCTGACAGAAAAAGAAAAGGCACAGCTTCAGCAGGAACAGGAGCCTGTCGAGCCTATACCGGCAACCCCTGCGGCAGAACCTCCGATTGCGGACGATGTACCGCCAGTGGCTGAGCCTGAAGATGATTTCTCGGATATTAACCCGGAAGCAGTCCAGCGGCAGTTGGCGGAACACGGCATTGTCAATGGCGAAGTGGTTGACCCGGACAAACTGGCGCAAAGCCCCTTCATCCAGCAGGTAGAGGCCGATGTGGAGCGTATCGCTGCGGAGGAGGTGGCAGAGGAAGAAGCACCCGTTACGCCCGAAGATACCTCCGAAGACCGTTTTCATGTAATCGAAGCGGACTGGTATCCTGGCCGTGTGGCGTACTCTATTTGGGATGACCAGACCGACAGCTACTATGTGGACAAAGACGGTCTCACCGTTGATTTCGTCAGCCGTTGGCAGGCCGAGGAATACCGGAACGAACTGGTAGAATCGGCACAGAGAGAGGCAACACTTGCTCCCCTGGACAGAGCCAAGGAACTGATCGATGAGTATTGTCTGGAGGAATTTTCGGAGGGTGCCGATTTCGACGATCTGACCAATATCGGCCTTGCTTTCACTACCATCACGGATGATGAAATTCCCATTCAGGCGACTGTTGACCTGGTGGAATTCAAGCTGGAGCGTTACCTCGGTGAAACCCTGATTGATGTTCGGCAGTATGATTCGCTGGAGGCGCTGATTGCCGGGGAATTGGAAGAACTGAGCTTTGATGACCTGACCTATGCCTCGGATGAGCAGATCGCCGCTGTGCTGGCGCAGGAAGCAGAACAGGATGACGTTCCTCTTGCAGAGCAGGCTGAACAGTTTGAAGCAGAACAGCAGGACTACCGGAACCAAGTTCTGTCCGGGCTGACCCCGGCTCAGCAGCGCATTGTAGAGGCGATGGAGACTGCCGGTTATCTGTTCCGTCCTACGGAGACTAACCCCATCTATTTTGGGGATTTGGACGATTATCCTATTACCTTTGACAGTTGGGACGCCGCTTATGAATTTATCAACAACGTTGAATTGAAGGACACCCCCGGCTTGCGGGAGCAGGTGCAGGCGGTACTGCACCCGGAGGCGGCATTCCCCTACAACGTAGGAGATACGGTCTATCTGGAGGACGGAAACCCCTTTGTCATTGACAGCATCGGGACATCCGATGTTCATCTGCTCGACCCATCGCTGCGTTTTCCTGTCCTCCGGGCAGAGAGCCGGGAGAATTTCCTGCGGCTCATGGAGCACTATCCCCAGGAACAGCAGACAGAACAGTCGCTCCAGCAACCCACAGTGACCGAGGAGCCGGTGGCCTTTTACTCCGGCGAACAGAACGGTCTGCCCTTCGATGTGGAGGTCAGGACATTGCACTTTGGCGAACCTGAACAGGTTTCGCCCGCACAGGAGCCTACCCCAGCGCAAGAAACGGCGGCTGAATCCGAACCGACCCCGGACGAAACCGTAAGTGGAACCCCCGTCTCTGTCCAAATCGGCGGCGAATGGCATACCTTCCCCAACCGGGAAGCTGCCGAGGAAGCGCTATACGCCGACTACAAGGAGCAGACTCACCGGAACGCCCAGAACTTCCACATCACAGACGATGCGCTGGGCGAGGGCGGCCCCAAGGCCAAGTATCAGGCCAACGTTGCGGCTATCCGGTTGTTGCAGCACCTGGAGGCCGAGGGATTGCAGGCCAGCCTGGAACAGCAGGAAGTGTTGTCCAGGTATGTGGGCTGGGGCAGTCTGGCCGACGCTTTTGACCCTAATAAACCCGCATGGGCGCAGGAATATCAGGAACTGAGAAGCCTGCTTTCGGAGGACGAGTATGCCGCCGCCCGTGCTTCTACCCTGAACGCCCATTACACCAGTCCCACCGTCATTAAGGCCATCTATGAGGCCGTCGGCAACATGGGATTTCAAACCGGTAATATTCTGGAGCCATCTATGGGCGTGGGCAACTTTTTCGGATTGCTCCCTGACAGCATGGCGGACAGTAAGCTCTATGGTGTGGAGTTGGACAGCATTACGGGCCGCATTGCCAAGCAACTCTATCCCCATGCGGACATCAAGGTGGCCGGGTTTGAGACCACAGACCGGCGGGATTTTTATGATTTGGCAGTGGGCAACGTCCCCTTTGGAGACTATAAGGTCAACGACAAACCCTATAACAAGCTGGGATTCAGTATCCACAACTATTTCTTTGCGAAAGCCTTAGACCAGGTGCGTCCCGGCGGCGTGGTGGCTTTTGTCACTTCCCGCTATACAATGGACGCAAAATCCCTGGAGGTACGCAAGTATTTGGCACAGCGGGCGGAGCTGCTGGGTGTCATTCGGCTCCCCAATAATGCGTTCCGTGCCAACGCCGGGACGGACGTTGTCTCGGACATCCTCTTTCTACAAAAGAGAGAAAGCCCCATCGACATCGAACCGGACTGGGTTCATCTGGGCCAGACCCCAGAAGGGTTCGCCATCAACAGCTACTTTGTAGACCACCCGGAGATGGTTCTGGGCGAGCTGACATCCCAAAGCACCCAATATGGCAAGGATGAATGTACTGTCGCGCCCATCCCCGGCGCTGATTTGGCGGAGCAGCTCCACGAGGCCGTCAGTCACATTCATGGACAGTATCAGGCGGCGGTGCTGGAGGCCGAGGAAGTAGACGTTACGGACGGGCCGCAGTCTATCCCAGCAGACCCCAACGTGAAGAATTTTTCTTATGCGGTAGTGGACGGCGAGATCTACTTCCGGGAAAATTCGGTCATGAGGCCGGTGGAACTGAACGACAAGGCCAGAGGGCGCGTCACCGGATTGGTGCTGCTCCGGCAAATCGTCAACGAGCTGATCGAGTATCAGATGGAGGACTACCCGGAGGAGGCCATCGCCGCAAAGCAACGGGAGCTGAATATCGCCTATGACACCTTTACCGCCCAATACGGCATCATCAACTCCAGAGGCAACGCCCAAGCGTTTGCCGACGATTCGTCCTATTATCTGCTCTGTTCGCTGGAAAATCTGGACGAGGACGGCAAATTCATCGGCAAGGCGGATATGTTCACCAAACGCACCATTCGCCCGGAACGGAAAGTGACCAGTGTGGACACCCCCAGCGAGGCACTGGCCGTCTCCATCGGGGAGCGGGGCAGAGTGGACCTGCCTTTCATGGCAGCACTGATGGGAACACCTGGCGAGTACGACAGAATCACAAATGAACTGTCCAGCGTGATTTTCAAAGACCCCCTGGCCCCGAAAGGCCCGGAGCAGGGCTGGCAGACGGCGGACGAATACCTCTCCGGCAACGTGCGGGATAAGCTGCGTGTGGCGAAGCTGGCCGCAGAGACCGACAGCCGGTTTGCGGTCAACGTGAC
>MSHH01000015.1 GCA_001941075.1 Oscillospiraceae bacterium Zagget6
TTTCGCACGATTTTATACATGTCCAAGTTCCTCCTCATTGGTACGATGGTACGATATATCCCCTCTGCAAGTTTGAGAGCCTCCGTTGCAGACTGAATAACAAAACGTTTCAAACGGCGCTCCGCAGAACCGCCGCCGGATACGCCGTCAAAAAAACAGCGTGCGCACCTTTTATTATATCGAACGGCGGCGGATTATGCAAGAGGCAATTCTCAATCCGTCAAATTTAGCATTTCCAGCAGCTCCCCCTCTGTCAGGATGGGAACGCCCAGGCTTTGAGCCTTGGTCAGCTTGCTTCCGGCGGCCTCTCCCGCCACCACATAGCTGGTCTTTTTGGAGACGGAGCCGGAGACCTTGCCGCCGTTTTGCTCGATGAGCTTCTTGGCCTCGTTTCGTTTCATTTGAGCGAGTGTCCCCGTCAGCACGAAGGTCAGCCCCTTGAGCTTTTCCCCCGGCTTCTCCTCGGTGCTCTGGAAGTTGACCCCTGCCTCCCGCAGCGCCCGGATCAGGTGCTGGGACTGGGGATTTGCAAACCACCGGACGATGGACTGGGCGGTGATGGCCCCAATGTCGTCCACGGCGGTCAGCTCCTCCTCGGTGGCCTCCATGAGCCTGTCCAGCGAGCCGAACTGCCGGGCCAGCACCTGGGCGGCCTTGCTGCCCACCTGCCGGATGCCGAAGGCGCAGAGCAGCTTGGAGAGGTCGTTCTGCTTGGACTTTTCCAGGGCGTTCAGCAGGTTTTCCGCCGACTTCTCCCCCATTCGGTCCAGTTCGGCAACTTTTTTCCCGTCCAGCCGGTACAGGTCCGCCGGGGTTTTCACCAGCCCGGCGTTCACCAGCGCCTCCACCACCGCCGGGCCGAGGCCCTCGATGTCCATGGCGTCCCGGCTGGCGAAATGGGTCAGGTTCCGCATCAGCTGGGCGGGACACTCCGCCCCGGTGCAGCGCACCGCCGCCCCGTCCGGGTCCCGCTCCACGGGCGCGCCGCAGACCGGACAGACTGCGGGCAAATGGTAAGGTTCGCTCTCCTCCTGCCGTTTGCTCAAGTCCACACTGACCACCTGGGGGATGATCTCCCCGGCCTTTTGAACGATGACCGTGTCGCCAATGCGGATGTCCTTCTCGGTGATGAAATCCTGGTTGTGGAGGGTGGCGTTGGTCACGGTGGTTCCCGCCAGACGCACCGGTTCCACCACCGCCTTTGGGGTCAGCACCCCGGTTCGGCCCACCTGCACCACGATGTCCAGCACCTTTGTGGGCTTCTGCTCCGGCGGGTACTTCCACGCCACCGCCCACCGGGGGAACTTGGCGGTGCTGCCCAGCAGCTCCCGCTCCGGCAGGCTGTCCAGCTTGACCACCGCCCCGTCGATGTCGAAGGGGTAGCGTTCCCGCTCGTCTCCCAGCGCAGCGATCCACTGGGAGACCTCCTCCACCGTGTCGAAAACCGGGTGGGGGATGACCCGGAATTGCAGCGTCTCCAGATAGTCCAGCGCCTGGGAGTCCGTCTCAAAGGCGGGGCCGTCGGAGAGCTGGATGTTGAAAATGATGCAGTCCAGCATCCGTTTGGCAGCGATTTTGGGGTCCAGCTGCCGCAGGGAACCGGCGGCGGCGTTACGGGGGTTGGCAAAGAGCGGCTCCCCCTCCAGCTCCCGCTGGTCGTTGAGCCGGGCGAACCGTTCCCTGGAAATATAGCACTCTCCCCGGACGATGAGCCGGTGGGGCGCCCCGGTCAGCTTCATAGGGATGGAGCGGACGGTGCGGAGATTTTCGGTCACGTCCTCCCCCACCTGGCCGTCCCCGCGGGTGGCTCCCCGGACGAACACGCCGTCCACATACTCCAGCGCCACGGAAAGGCCGTCCACCTTGGGTTCCGCCACATAGCGGACGGTTTCGGCGCTCTGGCGCACCCGCTGATCGAATGCCGTCAGCTCTCCCCCATCAAACACGTCCTGGAGGGACAGCAGCGGGACCTCGTGGGTCACCTCCGCGAAGGCGGAGATGGCCTCGCCTCCCACCCGCTGGGTGGGGGAATCCGGCGTCACCAGCTCCGGGTGCGCCGCCTCCAGCTGCTCCAGTTCCCGCAGCTTGCGGTCGTATTCGTAGTCGGAGACCACCGGCGCGTCCAGCACGTAATACTGGTAGTTCCACCGGTTCAGTTCCTCTTTCAGGGCGTCGATTTGCGCCTTTGCTTCTTTCATTGTTTTCACTGCTCCTCTGCGGCGTTGGAATCCGCCGCCTGATCGTAGGGGTTCCAGCTGGCGTAGCTCTCCGGCACGTCCCCCATCAGAATGGACTGGGCCAGCGGAATGGTACTGGTCAGTTGCTGCTTGTGGACCCCGCCGGGGATCATCAGCAGCACATCCACCGAAATCACCATATTGATTTGGTGCAGCGTCTGGTTGATGCCCGCTGACTGAAATGCACTCTCAAAGGAAATGCCCACCTGACCGGCGTGTAAGATCTCCACGCTGACCTCCGGTCCCAGGCTGGAGAACACCGTCAGATTCAGCACCGCCCCGATGGGGATCTGGACGCGCTGCCGCTCCATGCCGTCCAGCACGGTGGAGACCTCCCTGCCCATGCTGACCCGCAGGGCGTTGAGCATCTCCATGTCGGTGGTCATGCCCACCACTTCCCCGTTGTCGTCGTAAAACACCTGTACAAGGTCGTTGTAGCTCAGTTCCCCGGCCTCGGTGAGGCTGGAACAGACCTCGTTGACCTCGGCGGTCACCAGATTGTCCAGTTCTGCCCTGGCCAGCTCCAGCACAATGGGGCGGAGGCGTCCGTCCACCACCCACAGCAGCACCGCCGCCGTCAGCAGCGCAGCCCCTAACAGAATCAATCCCCGCCCTTTCCCACGTCCTCGGCGGGGCGGGCGGGGTTTTGGCCATCTCATAGTCACCACCCCCTCGCCTATTCTATGCGGGAGGGCGTGTCTGTGTGCGAGTGTAGCTGTTAGCTGAAAACCCCTCCGCCACCGCCTA
>MSHH01000016.1 GCA_001941075.1 Oscillospiraceae bacterium Zagget6
GGCCGGGACGGGCTGAACAAGGCCCTGGAGCGGACGGCGGACTTGATTTTGCTGGACATCATGCTGCCCGGCCTCTCTGGGCTGGAGGTGCTGCGGCGGCTGAAAAAGGAGGGCGTTCGCACTCCCGTGATTTTGCTCACCGCACGGGACAACGTGGCGGACAAGGTCTCCGGCCTGGACGCGGGGGCCAGCGACTACGTGACCAAGCCCTTCGCCATCGAGGAGCTGCTGGCCCGCATCCGGGCCAATTTGCGCAAAACCGCCCAGTTCCAGGAGGAGGACGCCCCCGTGGTCTACCGGGTGGAGGGGGTGGAGCTGCGGCCCGAAAGCCGGGAGGCCCTGGTCAACGGCCAGCCGGTGGAGCTGACCCGCCGGGAGTTCGACCTGCTGTGCTGCCTGATGGAGCACCGGGGCAAGGTACTCAGCCGCAGCGCCCTGCTGAACATGGTCTGGGGCTACGAGTACGCCGGGGAGACCAACACCGTAGACGTGTACGTTCGATTCCTGCGCAGCAAAATCGACGCCCGGCTGGGGCGCAAGCTCATCGAGACCGTCCGGGGCGTGGGCTACGCCATTCGATAAAGCACCGCCAAACGTTTGGAGAGAGGGAAAGAGGGATATACAATGTTCTTTTTCGACCTTTTGGAGGGATTGTTTCCCATTTTGTTCACACTGTTTTTTGCCGTGGTCATTGTCACCCTTATGGTGACCATCGTCCGGGGCCTGCGGGAGTGGAGCGACAACAACCGCGCCCCGGTGCTGGAGGTGGAGGCGGGCGTGGTGGCAAAACGCGCCGATGTCAGCCAGACTATGAACAATGCGGGGAACACCATCTATTACATCACCTTCCAGGTCCACAGCGGAGACCGGCTGGAGCTGCGGGTCTCCGGCAGGGAGTACGGCCAAATCGCCGAGGGCGACTTCGGGATGCTGACCTTCCAGGGCACCCGGTTCCTGGGCTTCCGGCGGACGTAAAAAGGATGTGAGCGCAATGGCAGATCGGGATTCCCGCACCTACGCCGCCCAGCGGATGGTCACCGGCCTCTTTTACCGGGGGCTGTTTGGGTATCTGCTTCTGGACGGCATTGTGTTTTTGTTTTTCGACGGCCCCGGCTGGGTGTGGCGACTGCTGCTGACCATAGAAGCGGCGGGGCTGGTTATTGGGCTGGTGCAGAACAGCCAGACCGTCCGGCGCATGATGACCCCTCTGGCGGCGCTGGAGGAGACGGCGGACGTGTTGGGCCGCTCCGACCTGGACCTGGAGGACCTGCGCCAGCTGGCGGAGAAGCTGGACGACATCAACGCCGCCCACCTGAGCGAGCGGCTGGCGGTCCCTGGCGAACAGGAGGGGCTTGCCACCCTGACCGAGGCCATCAACGCCATGCTGGAGCGTATCGAAAAGGGCTATCAGGCCCAGACCCGCTTTGTCTCCGACGCCAGCCACGAGCTGCGCACCCCTATCGCGGTGATTCAGGGTTATGCCAACATGCTGGACCGCTGGGGCAAAAACGACCCCGCCGCCCGGCAGGAGGCCATCGACGCCATTCGCCAGGAGGCGGAGAGCATGAACACCCTGGTGCAAAACCTCCTGTTTCTGGCCCGCGGGGACAATGAGACCCAGCCGGTAAACCGGGTCATGCTGAACCTGTCTGACATGGCGGAGGAGGTGCTGCACGAGACCCAGCTGCTGGAGACGGGCCGGGAAGTTACCGGGGAGATCGAACCTTTCCTGATGGCCGAGACAGACCGGCTGCTGCTGAAACAGGCCATGCGGATTTTGGTGGACAACGCCGTAAAGTACACACCAGATGGGGGCGAGCTGTTCATCCGCCTGTCCCGGCGGGGGGAGATGGGGCTGTTTTCCGTCACCGACAGCGGCCAGGGCATCGCCTCGGAGGAACTGCCCAAGGTATTTGAGCGGTTTTATCGCACCGACGAGAGCCGCAGCCGTCAGAACGGCGGCACCGGGCTGGGCCTCCCCATCGCCAAGTGGATCGCCCAGCGGCAGGGCGGCAGCATCGAGGTGGTCAGCCGCCCCCAGGTGGGAAGTCGGTTCACGCTGGTGGTGCCGCTGCTGGAGCTGGGGGAGTTGTAAAACGCGAAAAGTCCTGGATAACCATGACGCCTTTGGTTATCCAGGACTTCTTTCTCTTTACGCTGTACACTGCGCGCTGTTGAGGGCCTCCAGCACCCTGTCTGTGTCCACCTGAAAGCTCTCACAGGCTTCCTCCACCGTCAGCCCGTCCACCCAGCGGGAACCGGCGGCGAAAATGCCGAACCGCCAGAAAACGGGGAGCAGCTGATAGCGCAGACTGCCGGAAAACAGTTGTTCACATCTGGTATCTTTCTGAATCTTCATAGGGCAATGCCTCCTTGTTTTGATGGGAAAAGTGTACCAAAACAAGGGGACTGGTTCCACAAATTTTCAGTTGGAGAATCCCATTTCAAATTTTGAAACAGGTTTGCCCTCCGCACGGTTTTCTGATAAACTGACTTCAAACAGATTTATGCATCAAATCAGAAGAGGAGCGGTTTCCATGCGTCTTTCCGTCCTGCTGGTGGGCCTGCTCAACAGCGAACCCGCCGATTCTGTCAACCACATTTTGGCCAGCTACATTCTCAGCCACCTCCAGGAAATGGTTCACATGGGGCTGGGGGATTTGGCAGAACAGTGTCAGGTGTCCAAAGCCACGGTCAGCCGGTTTTGCCGGGCGCTGGGCTACCGGGATTTTTATGAGCTGAAATACGACTGTTACGAGCTGGAGGGATATATTCCCAACCAAATCGTCGCCCCCGGCGACAGTGACTGGGCCTTTCTCCAAGCCGCCAACCAGCAGGCAGAGCAACTGCTGGCCCACGTCTCCCAAAAGGACCTGGACCGGCTGGCCCAGGCACTTCTGCGGTTTGAAAACATCGCTTTCATGGGCCACATGGAGTCCGGGGACGTTGCCCTGATGCTCCAGCACGATTTTTACTGTTTGACCGGGCGCATTGTCCGGGCCATGTTCCGCCCGTTGGAGCAGCAGCAGTTTTTCCAGTCCCTCCGGGAACCGACGCTGGTGGTGGTTTTTTCGGTGGAGGGTCATTTTTTCCAGCGGCTGTTCGGCGCAAACCGCGCGCCCAAGCTCCCCGCCGGAAGTATGCTCTGCCTGCTGACCTCCAACTGTCCCAAGTCTCCGGTGCCGGTTCAGCTGCACATCAACACAGGGACAAAAAACGATTTTTCCGGCCGCAATCTCAGCCTGACGCTGCTGGAACATCTGCTGATTTTGCACTGTCAGCGGCTGTTGGAGGCAGATTCATCCTCAAAATCATCCTAAACGCACAAAAAAGCTGCCTGTTCGTTGAACAGACAGCTTTCCTGATGTGAG
>MSHH01000017.1 GCA_001941075.1 Oscillospiraceae bacterium Zagget6
CTCTATGACCACCTGGCGGTCGCTATGCTTGCTTCCCCGTTTGCTGAGTAAAAGGGATAACCAGTAAATTTAATAATTTGGTTATCCCTTTGAACCAGTCACGCTGATGAGCTGTTAGCCATTAGCCGTTAGTCAGGTACTGCCAATCCAAAGCGAACAGCAAAAAGGAAGCTGAGAGTAAAACCGCCCGTTTGGAAAAGAATATAAACGGTAAGCGCAGCACATAATGCCAAGAACCGCAAAACTAAGAGCTAATAGCTAAAAGCTAAGAGCTAAATTAACATTTACAGCGGCGGCCACTCCAACCGCCGTTTTGCGTCCAACTGGGCGTTTTTTATCACCCAGCCTCCCAGCCAGGCCCCCAGGGTGTTGGTCATCAGGTCACTGACGCTGACGGTGCCCACGCCAAAGACACACTGAGACGTCTCAATGAACAGGGAGAGAACCAACCCGACCCCCGCCGCTTTCCACAGGGGACAGCACCGGTCCCGCCAGACCAGCCAGCCCCCCAGGGGCAGGAATCCGACGATGTTCCCCGGATAGTTCCACAGAAAGTCCATCCAAAGGAGGTCCCACCGCCCCTGTTGGATAAAAGAGAGATAATAGTTCCACGGCTCACTGGCCGTCCAGCCCCGGAACAGGTGCAGCGGCCAAAACCCCGGCCGAAACACCGTCAGCCGCAGCACCAGCAGCAGATAGACCACAAACAGGGCGTTGACCAGTCGCTTTTTCCGCAGGAATAAGACAATGTTTCTCATTGGTTCAGGTAGGGCTTCAGGTACTGGCCGGTGTAGGAGCGCTCGCACTTGGCCACATCCTCCGGCGTGCCGGTGACCACCACATGGCCGCCCTCCTCACCGCCCTCCGGCCCCAAGTCGATGAGCCAGTCGGCGGTTTTGATGACATCCAGATTGTGCTCGATGACCAGCACCGTGTTTCCCGCCGCCGCCAGCTTTTGCAGCACGTCGATGAGCCGCCGCACGTCGTCGCTGTGGAGGCCGGTAGTGGGTTCGTCCAGAATATAGAAGGTGGCGCCGGTGGACTTCCGGGACAACTCGGTGGCCAGCTTGACCCGCTGGGCCTCACCGCCGGAGAGGGTGGTACTGGACTGGCCCAGCTTCACATAGCCCAGCCCCACGTCGTAGAGGGTCTGGAGCCGGTTGTAGATTTTCGGCACCGGCTGGAAGAACTCTAACGCCTCCTCCACCGTCATGTCCAGCACTTCCCAAATGTTTTTGCCCTTGTATTTGACCTCCAGCGTCTCCCGGTTGTAGCGCTTGCCCTTGCACACGTCGCAGGGGACGTACACATCGGGGAGGAAGTTCATCTCGATTTTCACCAAGCCGTCCCCGGCGCAGGCTTCGCACCGCCCGCCCCGGACGTTGAAGGAGAACCGCCCCGCTCCATAGCCCCGGCTGCGGGCGTCCTCGGTCTTGGCGAACAGGTCCCGGATGTCAGTGAAGAGGCCGGTATAAGTGGCGGGGTTGGACTTGGGCGTCCGGCCAATGGGAGACTGGTCGATGCAGATGACCTTGTCCAGATACTCCTCCCCCTCCAGGCCCAGGTGCTTCCCCGCCCGGCACTTGGCCCGGTTCAGGTCGGCGGCCAGCCGCTTGTGGATGATTTCATTGACCAGAGAAGATTTTCCGCTGCCGGAAACCCCCGTGACCACGGTGAAGGTGCCAAGAGGAATGGACACGTCGATATACTTCAAATTGTTCTCGTAGGCCCCCCGGACGGTCAGGAAATTGCCGTTTCCCGGCCTGCGTTGGGTGGGGACGGGAATCTTCTTCCGCCCCGCCAGATAGTCGCCGGTGAGGGAGCCGGGGGTGTTCATCACTTCCTCCGGCGTTCCGGCGGCGACGATTTCGCCGCCGTGGATACCCGCTCCCGGCCCCACATCGATGAGGTAGTCGGCGGCCCGCATGGTGTCCTCATCGTGTTCCACCACGATGAGGGTGTTGCCCAGGTCCCGCAGGTGCCGCAGGGTGTCCAGCAGCATGGCGTTGTCCCGCTGGTGCAGGCCGATGGAAGGCTCGTCCAGGATATACAACACCCCCATCAGCAGAGAGCCGATTTGCGTCGCCAAGCGGATGCGCTGGCTCTCACCGCCAGAGAGGGTGCCCGCCTTCCGGTCTAGGGTCAGGTATTTCAGCCCCACCGACTGCAAAAAGCCCAGTCGGGCGCGAATTTCCTTCAAAATCTGCCCGGCAATTTGCTGCTTCTGGCCGGACAGTTCCAGGTGGTCGATGAAATCCAGCGCCTGCTCCACCGGCAGGGCGCAGAACTGGTCGATGCTCAGGCCGCCCACCGTCACCGCCAGCACCTCCGGGCGCAGCCGCCGCCCCTGGCAGGTGGGGCAGGGACACTCGCTCATGCACTCCTCCAGCTCCCGCTTGGCTCCGTCGGACTGGGTCTCCCGGTAGCGGCGCTCCAGGTTGTTGATGATGCCCTCAAAGGGCTGGTACAACGTCCCTCGGCCCCGGGGCTGGTCGTAGTGGAGGGTCAGCTTCTCGTTTTTGGTGCCATAGAGGATGATGTCCTTCACCGGCTTGGAGAAGGTTTTCACCGGCGCGTCCAGCTTGAATTTGTACTTTTTCGCCAGGGCTTCAAAGTACATCCGGGAGATGCTGTCGGACTTGATGTTGTTCCAACCGGGGGCTTGAATGGCCCCGTCCAGTATGGAGAGGTTTTCGTTGGGAATGACCAGCTCCGGGTCGGCCCGGAGCTGACTGCCCAGGCCGGTGCAGGTGGGGCAGGCCCCGTAGGGGTTGTTGAAGGAGAAGGCGCGGGGGGACAGCTCCTCGATGGAGATGCCGCAATCCTCGCAGGCGTAGTTCTGGGAGAAGGTCATCTCCTTCCCCTCCCGGGGCAGGTCGATGACCACCAACCCGCCGGACAGGTTGGCGGCGATTTCGCAGGAGTCGGTCAGCCGCCGGACGATGTCCTCCCGGATGACCAGCCGATCCACCACAATTTCAATGCGGTGCTTGATGTTTTTGTCCAGCTTGATGTCCTCGGACAGGTCGTAGAGGCTGCCGTCGATGCGGACCCGGACATAGCCAGAGCGCCGGGCGCTCTCCAGCACCTTGGCGTGCTCGCCTTTCTTGCCCCGCACCACCGGGGCGAGGACCATAATGCGGGTGGCGGGGGGCAGCGCCATGACCTGGTCCACGATTTGGTCAATGGTCTGTTGCTGGATCTCCTTGCCGCACTTGGGGCAGTGGGGGGTGCCCACTCTGGCCCACAGCAGACGGAGGTAGTCGTAAATCTCCGTCACCGTTCCCACGGTGGAGCGGGGATTCTGGGAGGTGGTTTTCTGGTCGATGGAGATGGCAGGGGAGAGGCCGTCGATGTAATCCACGTCGGGCTTCTCCATCTGGCCCAGAAACATCCGGGCGTAGGAGGACAGGCTCTCCACGTAGCGCCGCTGCCCCTCGGCATAGATGGTGTCGAAGGCCAGGGAGCTTTTTCCGCTGCCGGAGAGACCGGTGATGACCACCAGCTTGTCTCTGGGGATGGAAATATCAATGTTTTTCAGGTTGTTGGCGCGGGCGCCCTTGACAAAAATGTGGTCCTGCATGATAACTCCTTGGATAAACCATCCTGTGAAATACATTTTGTAAGCATTTCAGCTATTAGCTTTGTAGGGCTTGGCATTATGTGCTACGCTTACCGTTTACATTTTTTGTAAATATGTGGTTTCGCTCTTTGCTTCTATGTTAGCTGTTTACTTTAGGCTGGCAGCACCTGACTAACAGCTAACAGCTAACGGCTAACGGCTAACAGCTTATTTTAATGCGGCTGATTCAAAGGGATCGGTTCCCATTTCCCCTTGCGCTCTGCCGCCCCTCCGGGGTATACTGGAAGCAGTACCCACCTACGCCGGAAAAGGAGGCCCCATGGAACGGACAAACAGCCAAAAGGGAAAGCTGCTGACGCTGCTGCAAATTTTCACCCAGGAGACCGACGAGCAGCATCCGCTGAGCGTCCCCGCCCTGCTGGAACGGCTGGCAGACGCCGGCATCCGGGCGGAGCGCAAAAGCGTCTATGAGGACATCCACACCCTCCAGCGCTATGGCTATGACATCATTCTCCAGCGGGGGCGGGGCTACTACCTGGGGGAGCGGGATTTCCAGTTGGCGGAATTAAAGCTGCTGGTGGACGCGGTCCAGGCCAGCAAGTTCATCACACCCCAAAAGAGTCAGGACCTCATCGACAAGCTGGCCCGGCAGACCTCCCGCTATCAGGCCCGCGCCCTCCAGCGGCAGGTCTATGTGGCGGGCAAGGCCAAGAGCGCCAACGAGCGGGTGTATTACACCATCGACGCCATCTATGAGGCCATCGGCCAGAACAAACAGGTCTCCTTCCGCTACTTTGACCTGAACCAGCGCCGGGAAAAGGTGTACCGCAAAGGCGGCGCGGCCTACACCGTCAGCCCCTACGCTCTGGTGCGGGACAACGACAACTATTATCTGGTGGCTTACGATCAGACCTCTGGCCGTCTGCGGCACTACCGGGTGGACAAAATGGACCGCATCACGGTGCGGAAAGAGGCCCGGCTGGGCCGGGCAGTCTACGAGGCGGAGGACCCCGCCCGTTACACCGACCTCCACTTCGGCATGTTCCAAGGGGAGGAAAAAGAGGTGGTACTGCGCTGTCAGGACTGGACGGCCCATGTGCTCATCGACCGCTTCGGGGACAACCTGGAGATGTACCCCGACAACGGCCCCACTTTCCGGGCAGTGGTGCGGGTGGCGGTCAGCCCCCAGTTCTTCGGCTGGCTGTTCGGGCTGAACGGCGGGGCTGTCGTTCTGGCCCCGGAACCGGTGCGGTTCCAGATGGAGCAGATGCTGACGGCGCAGCTGGAACAGTATCAGAAAAAGCAGGAGTGAGTTTCTCTCACAGCGTCAGCGTTTCCAAATCGTCCGGCACATAGAGATTTCCCCGGAAATACGCCCTGCCCTCCGCCAGATACAATTCTTTGCGCCTGTCCAGGTTTTTGTCCTCGGTGTGGTAGAGCAACAGGTTCTCCACCCCCAGCCGCTGGGCCAGCTCACAGGCGTCCTTGACGGTGGAGTGGTGCTTCTCGTAGGGCTTGAACACATCCGCCTGGCTGTGGAGACAGAACGCCTCGTGCAAGAGCCAGCTGCTGCCCCTGGCGTAGTCCTCCGACTGAGCGTGGCAGGGTTCGTCGCCGCAGCAGGTCAGCTTTTTCCCCGGTTCCAGCTCCATGGAGAAGCCAAACTGCTGGTCCTTGTTGGAGTGGATGTCAAAAAAGGTGGTGGGACGGCCCAGAATGTCCAGCGTCTCCCCGTCCTCCACCGGGACGATGTGCAGCCGGGGACCGATCATGGCGGCGTGCTTCTTTGCCAGCAGAATCTGCGCCATCTGGTGGAGCAGACCGACCAGCTCCTGGTGGGCGTAGATGACCGCCTCGCCGGAGATGTCCCCCTGACACATGGCCTGACAGAGCTTCCGCATCATCCAGGCCACACCCATGATGTGGTCGATGTGCCGGTGAGTGACGAAAATTGTCCGCAGCGTCCGCCAGTCGATGTCCGCCAGCTCCAGCTGCCGCAACAGGCCGTTTCCGCCGCCGCCGTCTACCAGAAAGTTGTTTTTCCCGTCCCGGAGGACGAAACAGGTGTTGTAACAGCGGGTGACGGCGGCGTTGCCCGTCCCCAACATGGTCAGCTGCATAACGTTCTCTCCCTTTTCGTTTGATTTTTTCTCAATACTCAAACCCGCAGACCGGGCAGCGGCTATAGTCGAAATCGTGTCTGTTACCGCACTGGGGGCAGGTGCGCTGAGCCGTCCCCGGCGTGGAGGTGGTGTCCGGCTGGTACAGCTCCAACTTTCCACAGGAGGGGCAACAATACACGTCTGCGGCGAAGCCGCCGTGAACGATTTCCTTCATCACCTGCACCTTGCCGGTGCGGATAAAAACGGATTCTTTTTTGAACACTTCGCAGCCGCAGTTGGGACAAATACGCTTTTTCATCAG
The DNA here is from genome assembly GCA_001941075.1 of Oscillospiraceae bacterium Zagget6. GTDB lineage: Bacteria > Bacillota > Clostridia > Oscillospirales > Oscillospiraceae > Onthomonas. The sequence goes on from MSHH01000017.1 coordinate 6,008, forward strand.
GATTTTCCTTTCTTTTTCGGCTGTTCTCCCCGCAGGGTGATGATCTGGTCCCGCAATGCGGCGGCCAGCTCGAACTCCAGCCGTTTGGCGGCCTCCTGCATCTCCTTCTCCAACTGGGCGATGGTCTGCTCCGTCTCCTCTTTGGTGCGGCTGCCCCGCGCGGTGTCCTCGTCCACCGCCTTAGACAGCTCCAGCAGGTCCTTGATTTCCTTACGGATGGTCTTGGGGACGATGCCGTGGGCCTTGTTGTAGGCGTCCTGCTTCTCCCGGCGGCGCTGGGTCTCCTCCATGGCGTTTGCCATGGAGGGGGTAATTTTGTCGGCGTAGAGGATGACCTTGCCCTCGGCGTTCCGCGCCGCCCGGCCGATGGTCTGGATGAGGGAGGTCTCCGAACGGAGGAAGCCCTCTTTGTCCGCGTCCAGAATGGCTACCAACGACACCTCCGGCATGTCCAGCCCCTCCCGGAGCAGGTTGATGCCCACCAGCACGTCAAAGACCCCCAGCCGCAGGTCGCGGATGATTTCCGTGCGCTCGATGGTCTCGATGCTGTGGTGCATATACTTGGCCTTAATGCCGGTTTTTTGCAGGTACTCCGCCAAATCCTCCGCCATTTTGATGGTCAGGGTGGTGACCAGCACCCGCTCGTTGCGCTCCACCCGGGCCAAAATCTCCCCGGTCAGGTCGTCGATTTGGCCCGTCACCGGGCGTACCTCCACCTCCGGGTCCAGCAGGCCGGTGGGCCGAATGACCTGCTCCACCACCTGCCCGGAGCGCTCCCGCTCGTACTGCCCCGGCGTGGCGGAGACGTAAATCACCTGATTGATGCGCTCCTCGAACTCCGGGAACCGCAGAGGCCGGTTGTCGAAGGCGCAGGGCAGGCGAAACCCGTAGTCCACCAGTGTGGTTTTCCGGGCGTGGTCGCCGTTGTACATGGCCCGCACCTGGGGCAGGGTGGCGTGGCTCTCATCGATGAACATCAGGAAATCTTTTGGAAAATAGTCCAGCAGGGTCAGAGGCGGCGACCCCGCAGGCCGCTGAGAGATCACGCGGGAATAGTTCTCGATGCCCTGGCAGTAGCCCAGCTCCCGCATCATCTCCATGTCGTATTGGGTACGCTGGCGGATGCGCTGGCTCTCCACCGCCTTGCCCTGTTCGTCGAAATAGGCCACCCGCTCCCACATCTCTTTTTCGATTTCCTTCAGCGCCACTTCCATCTTGTCCTTGGTGGTGACGTAGTGGCTGGCGGGGTAGATGGCTACGTGATTCAAAATACGGGTGGGGGTGCCGGTGACCACGTTGATCTCGCTGATGCGCTCCACCTCGTCCCCCCAAAACTCAATGCGAATGGCGTGGTCCTTGGCGTAGACAGGGAACACCTCCACCGTGTCCCCCCGCACCCGGAACATGTTCCGGTCAAAGGCGATGTCATTGCGCTCGTAGCGAATTTCCACCAGCTTGTTCAGCAACTGGTCACGGGGGTACTCCAAGCCGGTGCGCAGGGAAATGACCATGTTTTTGTAGTCGATGGGGTCTCCCAGGCCGTAAATGCAGGACACCGAGGACACCACAATGACGTCCTCCCGCTCGAACAGAGCGGAGGTGGCGCTGTGGCGCAGCCGCTCAATTTCATCGTTGATGCTGGCGTCCTTCTCGATGAAGGTGTCCGTGTGGGGGATATACGCCTCCGGCTGGTAGTAGTCGTAGTAGCTGACGAAGTATTCCACCGCGTTGTGGGGGAAGAACTCCTTGAACTCCGCGCAGAGCTGGGCGGCCAGGGTCTTGTTGTGGGCCAGCACCAACGTAGGCCGCTGCACCCGCTCGATGACCTTCGCCATGGTAAAGGTCTTGCCGCTGCCGGTGACGCCCAGCAGCGTCTGCTCGTCCAGCCCCAGCTCTACTCCCTGGGCCAGCGCGTCGATGGCCTCCGGCTGGTCGCCGGAAGGGGAGTAGGGGCTTACCACTTCAAATTTCGGCATACGGCCCTCCCTGTTTCAATGTGCAATGTGCAATTAGCAATGAGCAATTATGTGCTTTCTTCCAGCGTCTCCCGCTGTGGAAAGGCTGCACATTATTCTTTGCTGTAAGACAATTTCACGGCGGCGTGTTTTCTCCACCATTGCACATTGCAAATTGCTAATTGCTAATTGTCAAATCATCAGCCCCGACTCCCGCATGGAGACATAGTCGTCGTCCGCGAAAATCAGGTGGTCCCGCAGGTCGATCTCCAAGGCCCGGAGGATGCTCCTGCAACTGCGGGTGGTGGCAATGTCCGCCTGAGAAGGCACGGCTAACCCGCTGGGATGGCTGTGGGCCAGCACCACCCAGGTGGCACGGTGGCACAGGGCCGTCTCGGTCAACAGGCGGGTGTCCAACCCCACAGCATTGTCCCCGCCCTCGCCCAGGAAGTCGCAGCCCAACACCCTCCCCTTTTGGTCCACAGAGAGAAGATAGACCTGCTCCCGCCGGACGCCGAAAAAGTAGGGCCGCAGGTACTCCGCCGCCTCCTCTTCGTTGCGGACAATGGCCTCCGCCTCGTTCTCCCGCTGCCAGCACCGGCGGGCCAGCTGGGGCACCAGCTCCAGCAACACCACAGCGCTGTCCCCGATGTCCTTCACCTGGCGCAGTTCGTTGGGGGAGGCGTTAAGGACGCCGGACAGGGAGCCAAACCGGTTGATGAGCTGGTGGGCCAGCAAGTTGGTGTCCTTCCGGGGGATGGCGTAGAACAGCAGCAGCTCCAGCATCTGGTGGTCGTCCATGCCGCGCTCACCCAGCTCCAGGAACCGCCGCTTCATTCGCTGCCGGTGACCGGCGTGGAGGTTTTCCTGACGTTCCATCGCCGTGTCCCCCTCGTTGTAATAGAAACGTACATTGCAAATAGCGAACGAGTATCCCCTATATGCAATCTTTTGGATTTGATCTTCGGGTAAACCCCTCCGTCGCGGCTTTCGCCGCGCCACCTCCCCTTTCAGGGGAGGCAAGAGGGGCGGTCAGTTGCCGAACAGCGGTTCTTCATCGAAAACTTGCACTAAAATGGACAAAATGCTGACAAATCAGCAAACACTTTCCAAGCTAACAGCTAATAGCTAATGGCTAACAGCTAAATTACCGCGCTCCGTACTGCTCCAGATACGCTTCCATTTTGCCCTTCATCTCGTCGTCGATATACACCTTGCCGTCGATGGGGCGATTGTGCAGAAATTCAATGATTTCCCGGACGGTGACGATGGGCCAGACCTGGATGCCGTAGTCCTGGCGCAGCTCGTCCAGGGTGGAACAGTCCCGCGTCCCCCGTTCCATGCGGTCCACAGAGACAAACAGGGTGGTGATCTTCACGTCGGCCACCTGGCGGAACAGCTCGATGCTCTCCCGGACGGCGGTGCCGGCGGTGACCACGTCCTCCACAATGGCGATGACATCGCCGTCCTTGGGCTTGTAGCCCACCATGGAGCCGCCCTCGCCGTGGTCCTTGGCCTCCTTGCGGTTGAAGCAATAGGGCAGGTCCCGGCCATAGTTCCGATACAGGGAGGCAGACCCCGCCACCACCAGGGGGATACCCTTGTAGGCCGGGCCGAACAGGGCGGTCACATCGTCGCCCAGATGCTCGTTCATGCAGGCGGCGTAGTAGTCCCCCAGGCAGGCGGCCTGAGCGCCGGTCTTATAGTTGCCGGTGTTGACGAAATAGGGGGTTTTCCGGCCGGACTTGGTGACGAAGTCGCCGAAGGTCAGCACGCCGGAGCGCACCATAAAGGTGATGAACTCTTCCTGATAAGTCATATTACAGTCTCCTTTGCGGGGGTGGTGTGGTTATCGAAAGTTTGTACCACTCAGTATACCACCCGCTCAACGCCGACACAAGAGGGAAATTCACCGAGAAAAGAGACAATATCCATTGATTTCCTCTCCCTTTCCCCAACATCCGGCGCGCAGGCGTCCCCTCCCGGCAGGTGTGGCATCCTCCGCCCTCGTTTTCTCCATTGCCACGGAATTTGCCGCCCGGGGACAGGTTATTTTTGTGCATCTGTCTATAATTTTGCAATTTTTCATTTTTCTTCTTGCATTTTTATTCTCGCTGTGTTAAAGTCATTCTCGACAAGGACGTCAGCCTTCGCAAAAGCGCGAAGCTGGCGTCCTTTCCTGTTTCGGCTGCGTTATCTGAATCGTATTAGTGCGATTTTGGAGACGTTCCGGCTCCATCCATCGTTTTATTTGGGAGGAAAAGTAAATGGACAGCACAACTTTGTATTTTGTGAATACGTTGTGGACGCTTTTGGGGGCGTGTCTGGTGTTTATCATGCACGCAGGCTTCTCTTTGGTCGAGGTCGGCATGGCCCGGAGCAAAAACGCCGCCAACATCGCCATGAAAAACGTGATGACCGTGGCCATCGGCGTGGTGGTCTACTTCCTGGTGGGCTATGGCTTCATGTTCGGTGAAGACGTGGGCGGCTTCATTGGCACCAGTAACTTCTGCCTGATGGGGTACACCGCCGCCACTGAAATCAGCGGCATCAACGGCTTCGTCTACTTCTTTTTTGAAGGAATCTTCTGCGCAACTTGCGCCACCATCGTCTCCGGCGCCATGGCGGAGCGCACCAACTTCTACGCTTACCTGTTCTTCTGCGCCATCGCCGCTTCCATCATCTACCCCATCATGGGCCACTGGATCTGGTCGGCGGACGGCTGGCTGAACCAGTTCGGCACCCATGACTACGCCGGCGGCCTCATCGTCCATGCGCTGGGCGGCTGCTGCGCTCTGGTGGGCGCGGCTATGGTCGGTCCCCGCATCGGCAAGTACAACAAGGATGGCTCCTCCAACGCCATCCCCGGCCACAACCTAATCTACGCCACCCTGGGCGTGCTACTGCTGTTCTTCGGCTGGTTCGGCTTTAATGGGGCCTCCTCCCTGGACATCACCGCCGACGCCACCTATATCTCCGAAGTCTCCACCTTCATCGGCGGCGCTGCCGGTGGCCTGACCGCCGCTTTCCTGACCGCCATGCGCTACAAGAAGGTTGACCCTGGCATGGTCCTCAACGGCATCCTGGCCGGTCTGGTGGGCGTCACTCCCGGCGCGGACGTGTTCCTGCCGGTGCCCTCCCTCATCGTCGGCATCCTGGCCTCCACCGCCATGACCTTCATGGTCCCCATCGTGGACGAAAAGTTCCACATTGACGACCCGGTGGGTGCGATCTCCGTCCACGGCGTGGGCGGCGTCACCGGCACCCTCTGCGTGGGCCTGTTCTCCATGGATACCGGCCTGTTCTACGGCTACGGCTTCCATCAGTTGCTGTGCCAGGTGGTGGGCATCATCGTGGTGCTGCCCATCGGCGCGCTGCTGACCTTCCTGACCTTCAAGGTGGCGGGCGTCCTCTTCCACGGCATCCGCGTGGACGCCGAGTCCGAGATCATCGGCCTGGACACCTCCGAGCACGGTATGTCCGCCTACGGCGACTGAGTGAGGTTCCACAATCCCCATTGCACGAACGGAACGTCTGTGCTAACCTGTAACACAACTGCCCCCAGAAGCTGGCGGCAAAAAAGGGAGTGTATCGTTTATGTCTAAGAAAATCTATAAAGTGGAGATCGTCACCCGCCGCGAAAAGTTCCCCGCCCTGAAGGACGCGCTGAACGAGATCGGCATCGACGGCATGACCGTCTATAAGGTGGAGGGCTGCGGCGCTCAGGGCGGACACCTGACCTACTATCGGGGCGTCAAGCGGGAGGTCCACCTGCTGCCAAAAATCAAAGTAGACCTGTTCATCTGCGAGACCCCGCTGGAAAAGGTCTTTGAGGCCGTGGAGAAAACCCTCCGCACCGGCGAGTACGGCGACGGCAAGGTGTTCGTGACCGAGTGCTATGACGCACTCCGGGTCCGCACCGGCGAGCGGGGCGAGGCCGCCTTCATCGGCCCCTGCGAGTGCTGAGCGACTGACTGTAAAATAAATCAACACAGGGGACAGCCGGAAAGCGGTCGTCCCCTGTGAGTGCGTTTTCTGTCGGCACGTTTGGATGAAAGTTTACAAACCCCGGCGTTGACAGAAATGAAGAAATGATATATAATGCAAATAGAAAAAGGGCGCTGTCCGACAACGGTTAGCCCAGTGAATAAAGCGTTTCTATGTTAAGAAACCGTCACTTGGCAGAGTGGCGGTTTCTGCGTTTCACGATGATCGTCACCGTATAGGCTCCGATGTGCAAAGTAATCCGCATAGCGTCACCTCCCTTCGGGAGATGTGGCCAACCGCCGCCGTATAATGGACAGCACCCTAAATTAGAATACCACAGCATTTTACAAAATGCAATAAAAAACGTGGGAATGTGAACAATCTTTCCACTCCCACATTCTTTTTCTGTGTGTTTCTGAAAATCTCGCAAGCAGAGGGTCTGATTGCAAGTTTACAAACCCCAACATTGACAAAAACCAAGAAATGATCTATAATGCAAATAGAAAAAGGGCGCTGTCCGACAACGGTTAGCCCATGTTATGAACTAATTTTCTACTAAGAGAAACCGTCACCCGGCCTGGTGGCGGTTTCTGCGTTTCACAATGATCGTCACCGTATAGGCTCCGATGTGCAAAGTAATCCGCATAGCGTCACCTCCCTTCGGGAGATGTGGCCAACCGCCGCCGTAATGGACAGCGCCCATTGATAGAATACCACACTATTTTACAAAAAGCAACAAAATGCAACAAAAAACGTGGGAATGCGGACAGTCCGCACTCCCACGCTTGCTTTTATTCGTTATTGACCGTCCCGGAACACCTTGGCGGCCCGGATGAACTCCCGGAACAGGGGGTGGGCCTTGTTGGGGCGGCTTTTCAGCTCCGGGTGGAACTGCACACCCACCATCCAGGGGTGGTTGGGCACCTCTACGACTTCCACCAGCCGGTCGTTGGGGGAGAGGCCCACCAGCTTCAAACCGTTGCGGGTGAGGACCTCCCGGTAGTCGTTGTTAAACTCATAACGGTGGCGGTGACGCTCGTAGATGACCTCCTCGCCGCCGTAAGCGGCAAAGGTGCGGGAATCCTTGTCCACGATTTTGCAGGGGTACGCCCCCAGCCGCATACTGGCGCCCTTGTCGTGTACGTCCCGCTGCTCCGGCATCAGGTCGATGACCGGGTAGGGGGTGTTGCTGTCCAGCTCGCTGGAGTGGGCGTGTTCCAGACAGGCCATGTTCCGGGCGTACTCCACCACCGTCATCTGCATCCCCAGGCAAATGCCAAAGGCGGGGACCTTGTTGACCCTGGCCCAGTGGAGGGCGTCGATCATGCCCTGGATACCCCGGTCCCCAAAGCCGCCGGGGACGATGATACCGTGGACGCCAGACAGGACATCCGCCGCGTTTTCCTCGTTCAGCAGCTCGGAGTCCACCCAGCGGATTTTGATTTTTACGTCGTTTTCAATGCCGCCGTGGGTCAGGGCCTCCACCACAGAGAGATAGCTGTCGTGGAGAGAGACGTACTTGCCCACCAGGGCGATCTCCACCTCGCCGTCCACTACGGCCTTGGCACGGGCTACCATCGCGCTCCATTCGGCCAAGTCCGGTTCGGGGCAGTTCAGCGCCAGCCGCTTGCACACGGCGCGGCCCAGCCCCTCCGCCTCCAGCATCAGGGGTACCTCGTACAAAATGGGCGCAGTCAGGTTGGGGATGGCGTTCTCCGGCGGGATGTTGCAGAACAGAGCGATTTTCCGGCGAATGTCCGGGTCGATGGGGTCGTCCGCCCGGCACATGATGACATCCGGCTGGATGCCGATGGACAGCAGCTCCTTACAGGAGTGCTGGGTGGGCTTGGACTTCTGCTCCCCGGAGCCGGGGATGGTGACGATGAGGGAGACGTGGATAAACATACAGTCCTCCGGTTTCAGCTCCCGGCTGATCTGCCGAATGGCCTCCAGGAAGGGCTGAGACTCGATGTCGCCCACGGTGCCGCCGATCTCGGTGATGATGACGTCCTTGGGGGCGCCGCCCTCCATGCGGTAGATGCGGCGCTTGATTTCATCGGTGATGTGGGGGATGATCTGGACAGTGCGGCCCAGAAAGTCGCCATGGCGCTCCTTGTCCAGCACGGTGGAGTAGATTTTACCGGAGGAGACGGAGGCGTGGACGGTCAGGTTTTCGTCCACGAACCGCTCGTAGTGGCCCAGGTCCAGGTCGGTCTCCGCGCCATCGTCGGTGACAAAGACCTCGCCGTGTTGGATAGGGTTCATGGTGCCGGGGTCCACGTTCATATAGGGGTCCAGCTTTTGCAGCGCCACCCGCAGGCCCCGCTGCTTGAGCAGACGGCCCAAAGACGCGGCGGTGATACCCTTGCCCAGGCCGGAGACCACGCCGCCGGTGACGAAGATATGCTTACATGACATAAAGATCCTCCTTACAACGCCCACCGCCGGGAAGTCCGTTCGGGGTGGGTCCACTGCTCTTTTTCCTGCTGCTCTTTTACAATTACAATCTTCTGTGGCGGCGGCGCATATTTGACAAAAGGGGAGGAGCTGCGGCCACGACGCCAAAACAAATGGGTTCGTTGCTGTTCTGTTTCAATTTTAGCCTGTAACCCTCTTTCCGTCAAGGAAAACCCGCCCCGTTCCCGGCATATTCAGCCCTTTTCACAGTTTTACAGAGAATTTTCCTTCGCTTATTTACGCCGCCGCTTTTTTAGCGTATAATAGTATATTGAGAAAGCGGCCCCTCCGAGTGCTGCTGTCTCGCCCTCTGGGACAGCGCAGAAAGGAGATGAGCGCCGTGCCCTCCCGCCACATCCAACTCCCCGGCGACGCCGTCGCCCTCTCCACTGCCATGGTAGACAAGCTGCTGCGCAAGGGCAGCGGCGACGCCGCCCTACTCTACCTCTATCTGCTGCGCCACAACGGGTTTTTCGACCCGGAGGAGGCGTGCCGCACCCTCCAGTGGGACCGGGCCAGGCTGGACGGCGCGCTGCTCCACCTGAATGAGATCGGCGTCCAGACCGGCGAGAGCCAGCCCTCTTTCACCGCCCCCGTCCCCAAAAAGGAGGACGCCCCGGAGTACACCCGGGAGGACCTGGCTCAGGCCATCAGCGACCAAAGCTCCGACTTCCCCGCCCTGCTGGAGGAGGTGGAGCGCAAATTCGGCGCGAAGCTCCCTGACCGGGACATTCGGACGCTGCTGGAGCTGTTCGACCACCTGGGCTTGCCCGCCGAGGTACTGCTGCTGCTCATCAACTGGCAGTGCGAGGAATACGCGGAGAAGTACGGCGAGGGGCGGCATCCCCCCATGTCCCACGTCCGCACCGCCGCCTACCGCTGGAAAAAAGTGGGCATCGACACCCTGGAGGCGGCGGACGCCTACTTAAAGAAACGCAATTACTACCGTTCCCAGGAGGGGACTATGTTGGCCGCTCTGGACATCCGGGGACGGAAGGCCCTGGAGAGCGAGCGAAAGTTCCTGAACCAGTGGCTGGATTGGGGGTTCCCGCCGGAGACAGTGGCCATGGCCTACGAGCGCACCATGATGAACACCGGCGAACGAAAGTGGTCCTACTGCAACGGCATTTTGAAGCGGTGGCACCAGGCGGGGCTGCACACCCCGGAGGAAGTCCGCCAGGCGGAGGCTCCCCGCCGCACCGTCCGGCAGGGCGGCGGCAAGAGCGTCGGCCCCGCCCCCGCCAAGCCCCTGACCGCCAAACAGCAGGAGGCCCAGGCCCAGGCGCTGGAGGAAAATCAGCGCCAGCTGAACCGGCTGCTGGAGGAGACGGCGTGGCTGGAAAACCATAAATAAAATGGCTGTTAGCTATTAGCCATTAGCTGTTAGCTTGGTAGCACTAAACAAGCGGCTAGTGGTTAGTGGATAGAATGTGGGCATTTGTACTGAAAATCCTATATTTATCATACAAAACTGATACCAGACGACAAGCATTATCCCCTCTCTCCTCCGCCGTCAGGCGGCACTTCCGCTTCGCTCCCTGCCCTGAAAGGGGAGGAGGGCCGCCGCCTTTAGGCGGTGGCGGAGGGGTTTCTGGTACATGGCTGACAGCCTAGCCATTGCACATTGCTCATTATATCGAGGTGAACCCCCTTGTCCTACGAACCCCAGGTCCTGCGAGCCGCCAATCAGCGGCTGGCCCAGCGCCGCGAAAAAAATGAACAGGACTGCGCCCGGCGGCGGCAGCAGGTCTACGCCCAACTGCCCCGGGTGCAGGTCATCGACCAACAGCTCCGGCAGACCGTGGCGCTGGCGGCCACCACCGCCCTGCGCACCGGCGAGGACCCCACCCAGGCCATCGCCGCCATCCGGGACAAAAATCTGGCCCTCCAGCAGGAGCGCAAAAACCTGCTGCAAAAAAACGGCTATTCCTCCAACTACCTGGAGGAAAAACCCGTCTGCCCCGTCTGTAAGGACACAGGCTGGGTGGGCGCGCAGATGTGCGGCTGCCTGAAAGCCCTCTGCACCGAGGAACAAAACAAGCTGCTCTCTTCCCTGCTGGACCTCCAAGGCCAGACCTTCCAGCGGTTCCAGCTGGACTACTACGGCCCCAGCTACAGTCAGGACCGGGTGCAGATGGAGGCGGTCTACAACACCTGTCGGCGATACGCCGTGGGGTTCGGCAGCTTCCCCATCCAAAACCTGCTGATGACCGGCACCCCCGGCGTGGGCAAGACCTACCTCTCCGCCTGCATCGCCGGGACGGTCAGCGGCGCGGGGTTCTCCGTGGTCTACGACACCGCCATCCACGTCTTTGCCCAGTTTGAGGCGGAGCATTTCACCCGGGAGCCGGAGGCCCAGCAAAGCGCCAAGCGCTACCTGAACTGCGACCTGCTGATTTTGGACGACCTGGGCAGCGAGATGACCACCCCCTTTGTCCAGTCCGCGCTTTATAATCTGGTGAACAGCCGTCTGATCTCCAGCCGGGCCACGGTGATCTCCACCAACCTGACTCTGGAGGAAATTTCCGGGCGGTACAGTATGCAGGCCGCCTCCCGTCTGCGGGGGGAGTACCAGCTGCTGCAATTCCAGGGGCCGGACATCCGTCAATTAAAAAATAGATAAAAATAGCTATTAGCTCTTAGCTCCTAGCTTTTAGCTTGGTGAGTGCTGCCTTTTATGCTCTGCGCTTTTGATTTGTAGCGCCTGACTACAGAGAGAAGCGCAACTTCAGAAGTGCCACTTGACGGCAATAGCTAATAGCTAACGGCTAACAGCTTAGAATTTTGTTGTTTTCTTACTTTTTCCCCTAGCTTTTTCCGGAAAGGAACGGTATACTATGATTTGTCCCTATTGTGATACCATCATGCAGGGTGGGCGCATCAACGTGCAGTCCTCCATGGGCTCTTTCCCCACGGTGGACTGGGTCCCGGAGATGGACTTCAAAAAGGCCGGAGAAGACGGTCGTACTGGTTGGAAGCGAAAGCTGACCTTTAAAAACACCAAGTCCGCCTACCTCCACGACGTAGCCAACGAGGGGTATTACTGCCCCACCTGTAAAAAGCTGATTTGTATTTTTGAGACGAAACCGTGAGAAAAGCGTTGTTTCATGTGAAACATATCTGTTTTGAAGGAGGACATAGCCATGATTTGTCCCATTTGCGGCGGCCAGCTGGAGCAGGGCCGCATTGAGGTCATGATTTTAGGCGGCGACGCCTCTGCCATCATCAACTGGTATCCTGAGGCGGAGTTTCTGAAAACAGGGGTGGGCAGCATCTTCAAAAAAAACGGAAAAACCGTCCGGGACGCCTGCGTCCGCCAGACGGAGGCGTGGTATTGTGCCAAGTGCCAGAAGGTCTGCGCCATAATGGACGTAAAGGGATAACACTGACTTTCCATGTTTCTGCAAAAAAACGGCCCATTTGGGCCGTTTTTTATCTTTTAAGTCTATTTTTCCAAATAAACCATCAGCACCGCAATATCCGCCGGGCTGACGCCGGAAATGCGCCCGGCCTGGCCCAGATTCATGGGGCGGACTTTTTTCAGCTTCTCCCTGGCCTCCAGCCGCAGCCCTTTCAGGCTGTCATAGTCCAAATCTGGGGGCAGGGCGTGGGCCTCCATCCGCCGGGCCTCGGCCACCTGCCGCATCTGCCGGTCGATATAACCCTGATACTTCAGCTGAATTTCCACCTGCTCCCGTACCAGCCGGTCCAGCGGAGGGCGGTCCGGGTCGAAGGGGGCCAGGTCGTCATAGGTGACGCGGGGCCGCCGGAGCAGGTCGGCCAGCTTGACGGCGTGTTTCGCCGCCGGTTCCCCCCTGCGCTCCAGCATGGCGGAGAGGGCTTCGCTCTCGCCCACGCCCCGGTGCTCCAACCGCTCAATTTCCTGTTCCACGGCGGCGTATTTCGCCTGCACCCGGTCATAGGTCTCCCGGCTGACCAGCCCCAGTTCGTAGCCCACCGGGGTCAGCCGCTGGTCGGCGTTGTCCTGCCGTTGGATGAGCCGGTACTCCGTCCGGCTGGTCATCATCCGGTAGGGTTCTTCGGTGCCTTTCGTCACCAAATCGTCAATGAGGACGCCTATATATCCCTGGTCCCGGCGAAGCACCAGCGGTTCCCGGCCCAAAAGCTTCAACGCGGCGTTGACCCCCGCCACAAAGCCCTGGGCCGCCGCCTCCTCGTAGCCGGAGGAACCGTTGAACTGCCCCGCCCCGTAGAGGCCGGGGATTTTTTTGCACTCCAGCGTGGGCAACAGCTCTGTGGGGTCCACGCAGTCGTACTCGATGGCGTAGGCGGTGCGGGTCATCTCCGCCCGCTCCAGACCGGGGATGGTGTGCAGCAGCTCCACCTGCACGTCCTCCGGCAGGGAGGAGGACAGGCCCTGAATGTACAGCTCCTCGGTGTTCTCGCCCATCGGCTCGATGAAGAGCTGGTGCCGCTCCTTGTCCGGGAAACGGACGATCTTCGTCTCGATGGAGGGGCAGTACCGGGGACCGGTGGACTCGATGGAGCCGTTATAAAGAGGGGAGCGGTCCAAATTGGCCCGGATGATGTCATGGGTGGCCTGGTTGGTGTAGGTCAGGTAGCAGACCGCCCGGTTCTCTGGAACTTTTTCGGTAGAAAAGGAGAAGGGGATGGGGTCCTCGTCCCCCGGCTGCAACTCCATCTTGGAGAAGTCCACGCTGCGCCGGTTGACCCGGGGCGGTGTGCCAGTTTTGAACCGCCGCAGGGACAGTCCCAGCTTTCGCAGGCAATCCGTCAGGGGAAGGGCGGGCTGCAAGCCGTCCGGCCCGGACTGCCGCTCCACGTCCCCGACGATGGTGCGCCCGCCCAGATAGGTCCCCGTTGCCACCACCGCCGCCCGTACCGCGTAGACCGCGCCGGTGGCCGTCACCACAGCGCAGACTGCGCCCTGTTCGTCCACGCGGACATCCACTACCTCCGCCTGGCGGACAGAGAGGTTTTCCGTGGTCTCCAGGGTGTGCTTCATCACCTCCTGGTAGCGGCGGCGGTCCGCCTGCGCCCGGAGGGAGTGGACGGCGGGACCTTTGCCCCGGTTCAGCATCCGGTACTGGATGCAGGCTTTGTCGGCGGCCTTTGCCATTTCGCCCCCCAGGGCGTCCAGCTCCCGCACCAAATGGCCCTTGCCGGTGCCACCAATGGCGGGGTTACAGGGCATATTGCCCACCGCGTCCAGGTTCACCGTAAAGCAGACGGTGCGGCAGCCCATCCGGGCTGCCGCCAGCGCCGCCTCGATGCCGGCGTGTCCGGCGCCGATGACGGCAATGTCAAATTGTCCGGCGTTGTATTCCATGGTGTTTCATCCGTTTCGTCGTATGATTATAAAAAATATTGGTTATCCCATTTACTCAGCCTTATGACCATTTTAGCTCTTAGCTTTTAGCTTTTAGCTATTAGCTTTGTGGTGCTTGGCTTTGCGTACTACGCTTACCGTTTGCACTCTTTTACAAACGGGGTAGCTTCACTCTCAACTTCCTTTTGGCTGTTCGCTTTAGACTGGTAGCACCTGACTAACAGCTAACAGCTAACGGCTAACGGCTAATAGCTTATCACAACGCGGCTGATTCAAAGGGATAATCATATAAAAAATTTAGCTCAGCCGCTGGGCCAGGTCTTTCAGCAGCGGTAAATAGACGGCGCGGACCTCCTCAAACACGGTCTGGGCGGCAGCCTCATCGTAGAGGTGAGAGGTCAGGTTCCGGGCGTTCAGCAGCGCCAACCAACCCTGCTCC
>MSHH01000018.1 GCA_001941075.1 Oscillospiraceae bacterium Zagget6
CGCAAGGGAGGAACCACCATGCCTCTGCAAATCGTCCGAAACGACATCACCACTATGGAGGTGGACGCCATCGTCAACGCGGCCAAGCGCTCTCTGCTGGGCGGCGGCGGCGTAGACGGGGCCATTCACCGGGCGGCGGGGCCGGAGCTGCTGGAGAAGTGCCGGACCCTGGGCGGCTGTGAGACCGGCCAGGCCAAGCTGACGAAGGGCTACCGGCTCCCCGCCAGGTACATCATCCACACCGTCGGCCCCGTCTACCAGGACGGGCAGCATGGCGAAGAAAAACTGCTGCGCAGTTGCTACCGCAATTCCCTGGCGTTGGCGGCGGAGGAGGGCTTTGAATCCGTGGCCTTCCCGCTGATCTCCGCCGGGAATTATGGCTACCCCAAGGACCAGGCGCTGCAAATCGCCGTGGGGGAAATCAGTTGGTTCGTGCTGAACCATGATATGCTGGTCTACCTGGTGGTCTATGACCGCCAGAGCTTCCAGCTCAGCAAGCACCTCCTGCATGATGTGACAGAGTTCATTGAGGAGCGCTATGTGCGGGAGGAGGATGCCAGCGTCTCCGCCAGCCGCCTCGCCCAAGAGACGCAGGAGGAACCGCCCCCCTGTTATTCCATCCGCCACGGCGTTTTTCCGAAGAAGGAAAAGCCTACTCCCCAGGCCCCCGCTCCGGCTGCACAAGAGGAGGACCCGTATTCCTCCATCCTCCGCATTTTCACGCGGCGAGACAAACCCTCCGCTCCGCCTGCGGCACCTGCCCCCGCTGCCGCTGAGACCGCGCCGGATTTGGACGCCATGCTGAAACAGATGGACGAGAGCTTCTCCCAGTCGCTGCTGCGGCAAATCGACGAGAAGGGCATGACCGACGCCCAGTGCTACAAGCGGGCCAACGTGGACCGAAAGCTGTTCTCCAAAATCCGCAGCAATCCCCAGTACAAGCCCAGCAAACCCACCGCTGTGGCCTTCGCCGTGGCGCTGGAGCTGAACTGGGCGGAAACCAACGAGTTTCTGCGCAAGGCGGGGTATGCGCTGTCTCACAGCAGCAAATTTGACATCATCATCGAGTATTTCATCCAGTCCGGCAACTACAATATTTTTGAAATCAACGAGACGCTGTTCGCATTCGACCAGAGCTTGCTGGGCAGCCATTGATTTGTCGCTTCCAAAGCGATTTGGGGACGTTGCAAAACGCTCCCAGAAAAAGCGAAGGTCAGGCACCCGATGGGGGTAGCCTGACCTTGCTTTTTGCTTTAGACTATTGGTGTGAACAATAACAATTCCAAGCAAGGCCAGTATACGACGTATGAGCGGGATGGTCAACTGGTGCTTGCGTTAAATTCAGAAACGATGATACCGGAGAGCATATTGCGGGCCGTTTTTTCTCTTTGATTCCCAACTATGCGCAAAAAAGGGGAGCGTCGCAGTTTTTGTTCTGCAACGCTCCCTTGTAGATTTTGCGTGGTATTGTGCGTGGGCACCCCCCCTCCGCCCCCTTTCAGGGGCGGCAAGGGGAAAAGTGCTTTTCCTGCGGTCTACATATCATCGCACATTGTTGATTGCTCATTGTTTGTTCTTCTGGTCGGTCGAATCGGCCTCCGTTGTACCGGTCCCCCGCTCCGCTTCCAGCTGTGCGATGAACTCCGCGGCGTCGTCGGGAGCGTCGTCCATGTCGTCGCTGCCCACGTCCACCTCTTTCGGCTGCTTGCGGTAGAGCAGGTCGTACATCACCGGGATGATGAACAGTGTCATCAGCGTGGCGTAGAGCAGGCCGCCGACCGCTACCACCGCCATGCCCCGGCTCATGCCGGCGCTGGTGCTGGTGTCAAAGATCATGGCGCTCATAGCCAAAATAGTGGTCATGGCGGTCATCAGGATGGGCCGCATACGGGTCTTGCCGGTAGCCACCAGCGCGTCCCACTTTTCCATACCGCCCAGCCGCAGCTGGTTGGTGTAGTCCACAAAGACGATGCCGTTGTTGACCACAGTGCCCATCAGCACCAGGAAGCCCATCATAGCGAACATGGACAGCTGCTCGCCCACCGCCAGCAGGCCGATGAAGCCGCCGGTGAAGGCCAGGGGGACGGTGAACAGCACGATGAAGGGGCTGAGCAGGCTCTGGAACTGAGCCACCATCACCAGGTAGACGAACAGCAGACCCAGGGCCAGCATCTCGCCCATCTGAGTCATCATGCTCATGACGTTTTCATACTCGCCGGTAATGTCGTAGGAGTAGCCCTCGGGCATTTCGTAGCTCTCCAGGTCGTCGGTGAGCTGCTGGGTCAGCTTGGTGGTGTTGTAGCCGTCGGCGGTGGTGGCGGAGACGGTCATATACCGCTCGTTGTTCTCCCGGCTGATGGACACCAGGCCCTCGGCGGTCTCCAGCTCGGCAAATTCGCTGAGGGTATGCTCCTCGGTGACGGTCTCGCCGTCGTCGTCGGTGGTGGTGGTCTCAAACACGGTGCTGAGCAGATTCTCCTTGGTGGGGAGGTCCCGCTCGTCCACGATGACCACGTCCATGTCCTGGTCGTCGATGGTGACGGTGACGGCGGTGGTCTCGGTGGTCAGGCTGGTGGCGATTTGGCTGTAGATTTGGGCGTTGGTCAGGCCCAGCCGCATGGCCGCGTCCCGGTCAATGATCAGGTGCAGGGTCTGGTCCGCGTCCTCCTGGTTGTTGGTGAC
>MSHH01000019.1 GCA_001941075.1 Oscillospiraceae bacterium Zagget6
CGGTCTTGATGCAGGAGGAGTCATAGGAGGCCAGCTCTTCCAGGTCGATGGAGAAGGAGATGGTCTGGGAGGCTCCGGCGTCCAGGGTCTCGGTCTTGGCGTACTGCACCAGATTGACGGAAGCCTTCTCGATGCCGCCGTCGGTGTAAGGCGGGGTGTAGTAGACCTCCACCACGTCCTTACCGGCCACGGTGCCGGTGTTGGTGACGGTCACGTCGAAGGTGATGGTGGTGTCGCTGACGGAGAAGTTCTCCATGACCTGTTCAAAAGTGGTGTAGCTCAGGCCATAGCCAAAGGGATACTGTACCTTGGCGTCGTAGTCGATGACGCCGTCGTCAGAGGCGGTCTCATAGTACTTGTAGCCCACGTAGATGCTTTCCACATAGTCCACAAAGGCGGCGGTGCCCTGATAGGCGGAGTCCGCCTCGGTGTTGGCCTCTTGGATGTCGGAGATGTTGGTGTAGTTGTAAGCGCCGGCGTTGTTCCAGGTGGGGGTGTCGGTCAGGTCCTTGACGAAGGTGTCAGCGGTCTTGCCGGAGGGGTTGACAGTGCCGTTGAGGATCTCGCCCAGGGCGGCGAAGCCGGAAGCGCCCGCGCCGGGGGCCAGCAGGACGGCGCTGATGTTGTCATACTCGTCGGTCCAGCCCAGCTCCATGGTGTTGTTGGCGTTGACAATGACGATGACGTTGTCAAAGTTGGAGCAGACCAGCTCCACCATGGCCTCTTCGGTGTTGGACAGCTCCAGATAGTGGTCGCCCTCGTCGAAGTCGTCATAGTCGCCGTTGTTGGTGTAAGAGGCGTTGGTGTAGCCGTAGCTGTCGGGCACGGTGGAGACCTCGCTGGCGATGTTGTAGGTGCCGTGGATGACGGCGTACATATCGGTGGGCAGGTCAGCGCCCTCGCCGCCGCTGCGACCAATGACGATAACGGCGGTGTCGGAGAACTCCTTGGCCTCGCTCATGATCTCATCGGTGTAGTAATCGGTGGTAGGCTCAGGCAGGGTCCAGTCCTGGGTGCTCATGCCGACCTCGGGCCGCTCAGCGCAGTAGTCGGTGTACATCTGGGTCAGGGTCTCGTTGGTGGTGAAGCCCGCGTCAGCCAGGGACTGGAGAATGCTGACGTTGCTCTCGGTGCTGGAGGAACCGGAGCCGGTGCCGCCGTAGATGGGGTTGGTGGAGGCCCAGCCGAACACGTTCAGGTTGGTGGTGCCGTCCAGAGGCAGGGCGCCGTCGTTCTTAGCCAGGACGATACCCTCCTCGCCCAGCTCCTGCACGATGGCGGTGCTGGCTTCCACCGTTTCGTCAGACAGCTCCACGGAGCCGTTCAGGACGGGGGAAAGGGTGCTGTACATGGGGCCGAAGCAGATGACGTTGGCCAGGATGCCGATGACCAGCACCACGGCCACCACTGCGGACCAGCGGACCACGTGGCGGGTGCCTTTCTTGACCCAGTGGGCCGCGATCAGCACCACGATGAGGGCGACGATCAGCGCGAAAATGGCGTAGATGTAGCTGCTCAGCGTGTTAGCGTAGGTCTGCACGTCAGCTGCGCTGACGCCCATGCTGGTGAACAGAGGTGTCAGCAGGTTGATGAGTAACTGTAACATTTTTCTTCCTCCTTACAAAATGATACGTACAGGCACTTTCTTTAACGAAGTGCTATTACAGAAAAGAGTATAACAAAAAAGAGACACTTGGACATAAAAAATTCACAAGTAGTCTCTTTTTCTTCCTAAATTGCAAAATGGTTCGTTGTTTTATACAAAATTTCGAGCCTAAAATTGTAAAATTTGACGAATCAGCTGGTTTTGCCCTCTGGCAGGGGAATCAGCAGCTTGAGCCGGAACCAGCCGCTGTCGGTGGAGATGGTCATGGCCCCGTTGTACTGCTCCACCGAGCGCTTAATGCTCTTGACGCCGAAGCCGTGGTAATCCTTGTCCGTTTTGGTGGTGACGGGCAGGCCGTCCTCAAAGGTCAGGCTGCCGCCAAAGTAGTTCTCCACCCGGATGAGCAGAAACCCCTTCTGGGGGCCGACGGTGACGCGGATGAGCCGCTGCTCCTTGTCCTCCAGCTGGAGGGCGCTCTCGATGGCGTTGTCCAGGGCGTTGCCAAAGATGGAGCAGATGTCCATCACCCGCATGAAGTCCAGCTTTTCCGCGTCGGCTACGCAGGTCAGGCTGATGCTGTGCTTCTGGCAGTAGAGGCTTTTGCCGGTGAGCACCGTGTCCAGCACGGGGTTTCCCGTCTTGTTCTGGGCCTCGTACTGGCGGATGTCGCTCTCCATCTCGTCCAGCCACTGGTTCCGGCGCTGGGGGTCCGGCTCCGCCCGGAGCGCGGCGATCTGGTGTTTCAGGTCGTGGTACTTCCGGTTGATAAGCTCGATGCTCTCCCGCGAGGTGCAATACTGGTCGTACTGGTTTTTCAGGGTGGTGTTGATGGCGGTCAGCTCATAGCGCATATAGGTCTCTACCCGCTGGATGTGGTAGGCGTAGAGGATGGCCACGCCTGCCAGGTCCACCAGCGTTCGGATATAGAGGATGTCGGAGCTGTCACTGGTGCTGAACGGGGTGTTGGTGGCCACATAGCTCAGGTTGCTCAGGGCGAAGGCCCCCGCCCCGATGAGAAAGGCGATCATCAGCTCGCTGGGGTTGACCTTGACGCTGGCATTGTCCATGTGCCGCCGATCCAGGTGCCACATAGTCACGTAAATCACGGCGTAGACCGCCACCAGAAACACCACGGAAAGCACCGGGCCGCCGCCGGGGTTGTAGCCCAGCCGGGCGCAGCAGTAGTAGTAGAGCTGCCACTCCAGACTGGCGGCGAACTCCGCCAGCAGGAAGGCCCGGACGCAGCAGAACCCCACGTTGATGAGGGGGACATCGACGCACAGGTACAGCAGCAGGAACATCAGCCCAATGGCGAACAGCATACACGGCACCCACAGCACAAAGGGCGCGTTGTCGGTCAGCACCAGAAAGGCGCTCTGTACCACCAGAAACCCGGCGCAAATCAGCGTCAGAGGCAGCGGGGCAAACCGCCGTTTAGGGGCCAGGGTGATATAGGACACGCAGGCCAGCCACTCCGCCAGGGCGGTGTAAATGCGGGGGATGTCCGGGATGTTGCTCATGGCGTCACCCCATTTACATAGTCGGTCAGGGCTTTCATCATGGGGCCTTTTTTGCCCCGGCTGATGGGCAGGGCCACACCATTCACCAGGGCGCAGTTATCCCGTATTACGTCCACGTGCTCCAGGTTGACCAGGCAGCCCTTGTTGCACCGGAAGAACGCGCCGCTGGAGGTCAGGCTCTTTTCCGTCTGCTGCATGGTGCCGGTGGAGACGAAATCCCCCTCCTGGGTGTAGAAGGTCAGGGCGTGGCCCTGGCTCTCCACATAGAAAATATGGGAGACGTCCAGCTTTCGGGTCTCCCCGGCGGTGGAGATGACCAGGTAGCGCTTTTCCCGCCGGTGGACGATGTCGATGGCCTTGTCCAGCTGCTGGGAGAAGGCGAAATAGGTGACGGGCTTGAGAACGTAGTCCATGGCGCCCACGGCGTAGCCCCGGATGGCGTACTGGGGCATATTGGTCACGAAGATGAGAATGACCTCCGGGTCGGTCCGGCGGATCAGCTCCGCCGCCGTCATGCCGTCCAGGTACTCCATCTGCACGTCCATAAAGATGATGTCACAGTCTCCGTTGTACCGCTCCACCAGCTCGGTGCCGTCGGTGTAGACCGTGACCCGGAGACTCTCCCCCCGCTCCCGCTGGTAGCGGGCCGCGTAGTCCTCCATCTGCCGGGCAAAGTCGGCCTCATCCTCCACAATGGCGATTCGTATCATTTCCGCTCCTCTCTGCAAGACGATGTCCGTACATATTCCTAATTGTTTATAATAGCGAATGGACGGCGGCGCGTCAAGGGCAGGGACGAAGAAAAGCGGCCCGGAACGAAAAGGCTCCGGGCCGCTCAGGTTGTCAAAAAACTATTTCAAGCAGAATTACCTACAGAAAACGTCACAACAGCCCTCCGCAGGAGTTTTGCCGCTTTGCGGCAAAATAAATTGAAATCCGTGCTTTTAGCCGGGCGTGCACCGGCAAAAGCACACAGGGAGGCCCCAAACGTGCGCGCTTGCGCGTGCGCTGCCGGGGCCGCATTTTCGACCAAAATCCGTGATTTTGGTCGAGGGTCTGGCTCACCGCTTGATGTCATAATTCATGTTCATCAGGTTGCGGATGCTCTGCACGTCGTCGGTGATGTTGGCGTCGCCGTGGATGGTGTGCTTGATAACGCTGCTGGCCACGGCAAAGTTGACCAGGTCCATGGGCTTGTAGTTGTGCATCATGGCGTAGATCATGCCGCTGGCGAAGGCGTCGCCGCCGCCCACCCGGTCCAGGATGTTGAAGGTGAACAGCTTGCTCTCGAAGGTGTGGCCCTGATACCACATGTACGCCTTGAGGCTGTTTTCGCTGCCGGAGTGGGCGTAGCGGACGTGGCGGCCAATGCACTTGAGGTTGGGATACCGCTCCACAAAGTGCTGGAACACCTCGTCCTGTTCCTCGTAGCTGGGCTGGAGGGGAACGCCGTCCTTCCAGTCGCCCTTGCTGTGGTCGCTCTCGTCCTTCCACAGGTGGTAGGGTTCGATGCCGAACAGCACGTCCACATAGGGCAGGCACTGGGTACAGTAATCTCTGGCCTCCTCCCAGGTCCACAGGCGGCTGCGGAAGTTGCCGTCAAAGCTGACGGTCATGCCCTTCTCCTTGGCGGTTTTCAGGCAGTCCAAGATGAAGTCGGCGCAGCTGGGGGACAGGGCCGGGGTGATGCCGCTGAGATGCAGCCAGTCATAGCCCTCCAACAGGGCGTTCAGCTCCACCAGGGAGAAGTCGAACTCGGTGATGGCGCTGTGCTTCCGGTCATAGGTGACCTTGCTGGGACGGATGCCGAAACCGGTCTCCAGGTAGTAGGTCCCCAGGCGGAAGGAAGGGGTCTCCTCCGGGGAGGAGAGGATCATGGGGGTGCAGTGAACGTCGTTGGTGCGCAGCAGCCGGATGGCGCTCTTGCCCAGGCTGTTGTTAGGCACCACACTGAAAAAGGTGCTGTCCATCCCCAAATTGGCCAGGGCCATGGCGATGTTGGCCTCGCTGCCGCCGTAGCTGGCCTCAAAGCTGGAGGCCATGCGGATCTTCGCGTAGTTGGGCGGGGTCAGCCGGAGCATGATCTCGCCGATGGTGATGAACTTCTGGGGACTTTTGCTGTTCCTCAGCAGCGGGTTATAGGTTTCCATAGGGACCTCCTTTGTCGCTTTGGCAAAACGGTTTGCTTCATTGGTTTCATTGTACCCCACCGCCGCCGTTTTTGCAACACTTTTCACAAAGAAGGTTTAATTTTCTTCCGAAGGAACCGCCGCATTTCCGCTTGCAGCGCAAGCGTTTGTCAGGTATAATATTGTCCGCCGCAAAAAAAGCGCGCCCTGAAAAATCAGGGCGCGTCCTGTGCAGACGCTGCACAAAGGGAGATTAGAGAGGCGACACCGCACAATTAGAGCTGCGGCGTCTTGCGGCTAATTTCCGCCATAACTGCGTTGCAAAAACTTGAAATCCACAAAGGATTCCTGCGTTTTTGCGCCTTGTTCTGACGAAAATTTTCTACACAATCCGCTCTTGCCGAATTGTGCAATGCCGCCTGAAGTCAAACGGCCTTGGGGCCGCTCGCCGCACGGCTGGCGCGGCGGTGCATTGGATGAGCTGCAAGAATAGAATACCAGAACTTCTCCCATGTGTCAAACACTACTTTTGTCAAAAAGGAGCGAATTATGCTGATTTTTAACGCAAATGTCCATTCAATGGACAAAAAAGTGATTGAAAACGGGTTCGTCCGGCTGGAGGGCGGCAAGGTGGCCGCTCTGGGTCTCATGAAGGACTGCCCGCCCACAGCCCCCGGCGATGTGGACGCCAAGGGCGGGCAGCTTTACCCCGGCTGGGTGGACGCCCACTGTCACCTGGGCCTGCTGGCCGACGGCCAGACCTACGACCAGGACGACTGCAACGAGGAAAGCGACCCCGTCACCCCCCACCTGCGGGCCATTGACGCCCTCTATCCCCTGGACAACTGTTTCAAGGAGGCCAGAGAGGGGGGCGTGACCACGGTGCTGACCGGCCCCGGCAGCGCCAACGCCATTGGCGGTCAGTTCGCCGCCGTCAAGACCGCCGGGCGCTGGATCGACGACATGGTGGTAAAGGCCCCCGTCGCCATGAAATTCGCCCTGGGCGAGAACCCCAAAGGGGTGTACAGCGAGAAAAAGGAAAGCCCCATGACCCGCATGGCTACTGCCGCCCTGATTCGGGAAAATCTGGCGCAGGCGGCAGAGTACCTGCGCAAAAAGCAGGCCGCAACGGAGGACGAGGACAAGGACCCGCCCGACTTCGACGCCAAACTGGAGGCTCTGGCCCCGGTACTGGAGAAAAAGCTGCCCGCTCACTTCCACGCGCACCGGGCGGACGACATCGCCACCGCCGTCCGCATCGCCAAAGAGTTTGATTTGGATTACGTCATCATCCACGGCACAGAGGGCCATTTGGTGGCCGACCTGCTGGCGGCGGAGGGCGCTCGTGTAGTCACCGGCCCCATCATCGGGGATCGAAGCAAGCCGGAGCTGTCCCGCCAGACTTTGGGCAACACGGCGGCGCTGGCGAAGGCCGGAGTCAAGGTGGCCATCTGCACCGACCACCCGGAAAACCCGGTGCAGTACCTGCCTCTGGCGGCGGCGATTGCCGCCAAAAACGGGCTGGACCCGGAGCAGGCGCTGCGGGCAATCTCCATTGACGCGGCGGAAATTGCGGGTATTGCCGACCGGGTGGGGTCCATCACGCCGGGCAAGGACGCAGATTTGGTGCTGTACAGCGGGCATCCCTTCGATTTGCAGTCTCAAATCCTGGGGGTGTGGATCAACGGGATTCAGGTGAAATAATGGCTAATGGTGAAGGCCATTAAAATCAAATAGAGCAATGAGATAATGGGTTACCTTTTTTCTGCATGAAAATTGTATCAGAAATAGGAGAATATTCATCTTACGTTTTCCAAATTTTTTTATTTTGTTCACAAAAATATTTTTCAAATGATATAAAATCATTGTGATGAATAGTGTCCCCCATTTACGGGGAAAGCGTAAGGTTGAAAGGAAGATTTTAACTATGAAGGTAATGGTCACAATGTTTGTTTGCTTGCTCATGCTTGTTGCTCTTTTTGCGATGAGGTTTTTATCCTACAAAATTGAGGAAAATTGGAATATAATTAGTCAACGATTGTTAGATTTTGAACCCAGTTTTCGGATGAGGGTTATCTATTTGGTCATATGTTTTTTGGGCGGGGTTGGTTCCCTTGCCAATGATAATGTAAGACTGCCAATTGTTTATTGTCTTATTGGAATTTATGCATTTCACTTTACTTACCCCGTTGCTACTGAATGTGAGGAAAAACGAAAAGAACTTAAATTCCTGAAATCGCAACTTAAAAATGCGAACTCCTTAAAAGAATACCAGGAGACAGAAGAGCGCATCCGAAATTTCGAATACACTTCTTTAACCCATTTTGTAAGTCTTATAGCTCAGGAGATGAAGGGATGGTTGATTGCAATTTTTGTAGCGGTTACGCCTGTTTTGCTATACTCCAGTGTTTCTGGCTTTTACGCAAACATTATGGGGGTTCTATCGAACATGATTTGTTACGTTTTTCTCTTGATTCTTTTCCCGCTTCTCTGTGTTTGTTCTTTTTTTATTTTAGTGTCGGATGATGTTTATACATTTTCTTCTACTTCCCAGGCACAGAAAAAACACGGCGATAAAATTATACGGCAGGTTGTAAGCTTACAGACAGCAGATAACAGCTAAAACTATTTTCGTTGTCTCTTTAAATCAGCCTTGTCAGTGATTCTTGCAGTAACTATCTCTACCTACAATCAGACATCCAACAAAAAACGGGAGCGCCGAAAACCGGCGCTCCCAAATGTTTTCTCGATTGATTATTCCGCAGCGTAGTAGTTGATGAGGCACCCGGCCAGCACGATGTCCCTCTCCTCGCGGGTCATGGCGGGCAGCTTGAGGGTGACGGGGGTCTCCGCGCCGTTCTGGATGAGGGTGGCGTTCAGTTCCTCGCCGTCCCCTTCCAGCAGGGCCTTGATGCCGGGCAGATAGACCTGGTCGCCGGGCTGGATGTTCAGCTCTGCCAGACCGTCCGCGATAAAGGGCAGCATCCCCCAGTTGACCACGTTGGAGCGATAGCGCTTGGTGGCGTACTCGGCGGCGATGTTCGCCACGCCCCCCAGCACCCGCTGGCAGGAGGCGGCCTGTTCCCGGGCGGAGCCGTCGCCGGGCTTCAGCGCCATGACGAAGGAACCAAGGCCGGTGGTGGCGGGGTCGCAGCCCCGCAGGGCGGAGAGCACTTCCTCATTGTAGTTCCCCTCCCGGCGCTTGCGCTCCACGGCCTGGATGGACTTGGCCCGGCCCACATAGGCGGGGTCCTTCCGGCTCAGGGCGAACTCGGAGAGCTTCAACGGGTTGGAACGGTAGGAGGAGGTCTCGCCGGAGGGGATCAGCTCGTCGGTGGTGGTGACGGGGTCGTAGATGGCGGAGGCGGCGGTCATCAGCAGGTTCTCCGGCAGAGCGATCTGCTCCGGCCAGTCCGCGATGTTGGGGCCAAAGACCAGCTCGGTCTCCGGCTGGGGCTTGCCCACGCCGAAGTAGACCCGGTTTTTGTAGGCGGAGTCATCGTAGTCGTAAGGCTCATAGGCGGGATCGGCGGGGACGTCCGGCAGCTCGGTGGCGGCGGTCAGCGCGCCGCCGTTCAGGACGGTGGCGGTGATGGAGCGGGCGTCCATCAGGGCCACATAGCTCAGCTGGCCGTCGGCGGGCTTGGAGCCTTCCCGGTTGGGGAAGTTCCGGGTGGAGTGACGGATGGAGAACGCGCCGTTGGCGGGCACGTCGCCCGCGCCGAAGCAGGGGCCGCAGAAGCAGGAGCGGACGGAAGCGCCAGCCGCCAGCAGGTTGGTGATGGCGCCGTTCTTGGACAGGGCCAGGAACGCGGGCATGGAGCCGGGGTAGCAGCTGAGCCACAGGGCCTTGTCCCCCAGGCTCTTGCCGGCCAGCATCTCGGACACCCGCATCAGGTTCTGATAGGTGCCGCCGGAGCAGCCGGCGATGACCGCCTGGTCCACATAGAACTTGCCGTCCCGAATCTTTTCGGTCAGGGAGGCGGGGGGCGTTTTCAGCTGGAACTGGCGGGCAGTGGCCTCGTCCACCTGGTGGAGGATGTCGGTCATGTTGGCCTTGAAGTCCGCGATGGTGTAGGTGTTGGAGGGGTGGAAGGGCAGCGCGATCATCGGCTCCACCTTAGACAAATCCACCTCGATGACATCGTCGTAATACGCGCCGTCGGCAGGGTTCAGCTCCTTGAACTCGTCCCCCCGGCCCAGGGCGGTCATGTACTGCTTCACCGTCTCGTCGGTGGACCAGACGGAGGACAGGCAGGAGGTCTCAGTGGTCATTACGTCGATGCCACAGCGGTAGTCCATCGCCATGGAAGCCACGCCGGGGCCGAAGAACTCCATCACGGCGTTTTTCACAATGCCCTTGGTGAAGGTCGCGCCAATGAGGGCCAGGGCCACGTCCTGGGGACCCACGCCGGGGCGGGGTGCGCCGGTCAGGTAGATGGCCACCACCCGGGGATAGGCGATGTCATAGGTCTTGCCCAAGAGCTGCTTGACCAGCTCCGGGCCGCCTTCGCCCATTGCCATGGTGCCAAACGCGCCGTAGCGGGTGTGGGAGTCGGAACCCAGCAGCATTTTGCCGCCGCCCGCGTACCGCTCCCGCATGTAGGAGTGGATGACAGACTGGTGGGCGGGGACGAACTCGCCGCCGTACTTCCTCGCGGCGGAGAGGCCAAAGACGTGGTCGTCCTCGTTGATGGTGCCGCCCACGGCGCAGAGGCTGTTGTGGCAGTTGGTCAGCACGTAGGGCAGGGGAAACTCCTTGAGGCCGGAGGCCCTGGCGGTCTGGATGATGCCCACGTAAGTGATGTCGTGGGAGGCCATGGCGTCGAACTTGATTTTCAGGTCCGACATGTCGCCGCTGGTGTTGTGGCTGGCCAGGATGGAATAGGCCATGGTGCCTTTTTTGGCGGTCTCGGCGGAGGGCAGACCGGCGGCGGAGGCGTCCGCGGCGGGGATGAACCGCCCGCCGGAGTAGTACGCGCCGGAGTGAAGAATGTTCAGCATGGGAGATACCTCCAGTACAGTTGGGGTCGCCGCACACCTGCGACGTTTTTTGGATTCTTCTAAATTTTGGCGACACAGCACGATCCGCCTGTGCAGGACTGTGCGGTGCCGCCTTTGGTTACCAGAGAATAGTATAGCACAAAAGGAGGCGGGCGCGCAACCGATTTACGCCGCCGATTGACAAAAATATCGCTGCCCGGAAATGAAATTTTGTGAAATGAGACTTGCAAAAGCGTTCAAAACGTCGTAACAGTTGCATTTGCCCAAAGTTGTGATACAATAAGGAATACCCAGCCGCCCAGAGAAGTCGGCTGGGATTGAAAGGGTGAAAGAAATGTCTCGCAAAGGAAAAGCTGTCTGTTATATCATCTGCTCCGCCTTTTGCTTCACCTGGATGAACATCTTCGTCCGGCTGTCCGGCGACCTGCCCAGCATCGAGAAGAGCTTCTTCCGGAACTTCATCGCCATGCTGATGGCGGCGGTGATGATTCTGCGCAGCGGGGAGGGCTTCCACCTGAACCCCAAGAACCTGCCCTGGTTCGTGTGCCGGGCGGCCTTCGGCACCCTGGGCATCCTCTGCAACTTCTACGCGGTGGACCATCTGGTGCTGGCCAACGCCTCCATGCTCAACAAGATGTCCCCCTTCTTCGTGCTGGTCTTTTCTTACCTGATTTTGAAGGAAAAGCTGACCCCCTTTCAGGTGGGCGCAGTGGCGGTGGCCTTCTGCGGAAGCCTGTTCATCGTCAAGCCTACCCTGTCCAATCTGGATTTGGTCCCCTCGCTCATCGGGTTGCTGGGCGGCCTCGGCGCTGGTATCGCGCTGACCTTCGTGCGGATGCTGGGCCTGAAGGGGGAGCGGGGCACGATGATCGTGCTGTTTTTCTCGGCGTTCTCCTGCCTGTGTGTGCTGCCGTGGATGATTTTCAACTTCCAGCCCATGACAGGGGTGCAGTTGGCATACCTCATCATGGCTGGCGTGGCCGCCGCCGGGGGACAGTTCTCCATCACCGCCGCCTACACCCACGCGCCGGGGCGGGAGGTGTCGGTCTACGACTACTCCCAAATCATCTTCTCCGCCGTGTTCGGCTACTTCCTCTTTGGCGACGTGCCGGACGGCTGGAGCTTTCTGGGCTACGTCCTCATCATCGGGGCGGCGGTGTCCATCTTCTTTTATGATAACCGGCCCGACCTGAAAGGCCGCGAGGCGTAACTTGCAGAACAGGAACAGACTATGAAGGATTATTTTACCCCGCAGCTCACCCCCAGCCAGCTGACCGGGCGAAACGTGCTGGCCCTGGCCCACATGGGGGACGCCGTCTATGAAATCCTCTGCCGGGGCTGGCTGTGCAGCCGGGAGGAGACCATTGGCAACCTCCACCGGGCCACGGTGGACATGGTGAAGGCCCCCGCCCAGGCCACCAGCGTGAAAAAGCTGCTACCCCATCTCACCGACGAGGAAAAGGCGGTCTACCGCCGGGGCCGGAACGCCAACGTCCACCAAATCCCCAAAAACGCCAGCCGGGGGGAGTACGCTCAGGCCACCGGTCTGGAGGCCCTGTTTGGCTGGCTGTACCTCCAGGGGGACAAGGACCGGTTGAACCGGCTGTTTGCCGTCATTGTGGACGAAACCGACGAAGAGGAGTGACGAATCATGCCGCTTGACGCCGCCACCCTGACCGGCGTGGTCAGTGAACTGCGCCCGGTGTTGGAGGGTGCCAAACTGGACAAAATTTTTCAACCCGCCAAGGATGAGCTGCTCTTTCAGCTGCGCACCCGGCAGGGCAACTGCCGCCTGCTCATCACCGCCAACCCCGCCCATCCCCGGCTCCAGCTGACCGAGAACCGCCGGGAGAACCCCGCCGCGCCCCCCATGTTCTGTATGCTGCTGCGCAAGCATTTGACCGGCGGGCGCATCGTCGCCATCACCCAGCCCCCCATGGAGCGGCTGGTGGACCTGACCATGGAGGCGCTGAACGAGCTGGGAGATCGGGTGGAGCTGCACCTGATTTTGGAGGCTATGGGCCGCCGCTCCAACCTGATTTTGACGGCGGAGGACGGACGGGTCATCGACTGCATCCACCGCATTGACCCGGAGATGTCCGAGCGCCCAGTGCTGCCCGGCCTGTACTACCGCCTGCCGCCGGTGCGGGGGGACCGGGTGAACCCCCTGGACCTGACCTGGGAAGAACTACAGACGATGTTCCTCCAGGCTCCGCCAGAGCGCAAGCTCACCGACTGGATGCTGGACCACTTCGCGGGCTTTTCGCCGCTGCTGTGCCGGGAGCTGGTGTGCCAGTCCACCGACGGGGTGGACACCCGGGTCTGTCAGTTGTCCCTCTGCGCCCAGGGGAGCTTTTTGGACACGTTCTGGCAGATGCTGGAGAACATCCGCCAGGAGAGGCTCATCCCCTGCGCCCTGTACCAGGGGGGCAAGCCCAAGGACTTCTCCTGCCTGCGCATTTACCAGTATGGCCTGTCCATGGAGTGCCGCCAGTACCCCAGCTTCTCCCAGATGCTGGATGAGTTTTACGCTGACCAGGAGCGGACCGAACGGGTGCGGGCCAGAGGGCAGGAACTTATCAAAACCCTCACCAATGCCCGGAACCGGGCCGCCCGGAAAATCGCCAACCAGGAGCGGGAGCGCGCCGCCGCCGCAGACCGGGACAAGTACCGGGTCTACGGCGACCTCATCACCTCCAACCTCTACCAGATGGAAAAGGGCATGGACAAGCTGGTCTGCGAAAACTACTATGACCCGGATTACGCCACCGTCACCGTCCCGCTGGACCCGCTGCTAACTCCCCAACAGAACGCCGCCCGGTACTATAAAAAGTACACCAAGGCCAAAACCGCCGACCAGGTGCTGTCCCAGCAGTTGGACAAGGGCCGGAAGGAGCTGGACTATCTGGAAAGTGTGCTGGAGGCCCTGTCCCGCGCCGAAGGGGAAAAGGACCTGGCGGAAATCCGCCAGGAGCTGGAGGACACCGGTTATCTCCGCAAAAAGAAGGCCACCGGGCGCAAGGCCCCCAAACGGGTGCGCTCCGGGCCGATGGAGTTCCGCAGCACCACCGGGATGCGCATTTCCGTGGGCCGCAACAACACCCAGAACGACGCGCTGACCTGCAAGCAGGCCGGGCGGAACGACCTGTGGTTCCATACCCAGAAAATCCACGGGGCGCACGTCATCCTCTGGTGCGAGGGGGGCCAGCCCGATTTGCAGTCCGTCACCGAAGCGGCAGTGCTGGCCGCCACCTACTCCCAGAGCGGGGAGGGCAGCCACGTGCCGGTGGATTACACCCAAGTCCGGTACGTGAAAAAGCCCGGCGGCGCACGGCCCGGCATGGTCATCTACACCACCTACCAGACCGCCTATGTGGACCCGGACAAAAAGCTGGCCCAGCAGCTTCGCATGAAGTGATAACAGAAGGAAAACCCGGCGCGCTGCCCCTGTGGGAAATTCGCGCCGGGTTTTATGATTGAGAAATCGTAAAGTTTTATCAAGATTTTTGTAAAGTTTATTTGTCCAAAGTGTAAACAATTCTGCCGGGAGAGCGTCAAAGCCGCTGGTCGCCTTGACAAACAAATTTGGTTGCGCTATGATTGATACTGATACATGTGGGGAATCTTGACTGAGGAAGTGATGGTATGGAGGACCTGAACCGCCGACTGATGAACAGCCTTCGGCTCACATACAACCTGCTGCGCAGGCGGCGCATCCAGGGGGTCCTGCTGGATGGCGGCGAAAGCCAGGAATCGATCACTTGGCAACCGAGGACGAAAGGCGCATCGGATATGGAAAAGAAACAACTGATTAAGATGAGGGAGGAACGCTCCGCGCTGTTCCAGGAGATGATCCTGGAGGCGGTGTGTCAGGAGGGAAAGCCCCTCAGCCAGAGGCAACTGGCAAGTCAGCTTTCCATGCCTCCCCAGACGCTGGTGGACGAGCTGGGCAGGCTGGAGCGGAAGGGCTACGTGACCCGGTCCCGCAGCAAGGACAGCCTGCGGGAACCCTGCGTCTCCCTGACCAAACAGGGCGAGGAACGGGCCGCAGAGCTGCGGCAGATCAAAAACCGGCAGAACGCGGAGTTCTTCAAGCCTCTGACCGAGGAGGAGAAGGAGACTCTGCTCACGTTGCTGGACAAGCTGAACCTGGCCGAGGAGATGGGGCTGAAGGAAAACGGCCTTTAAGGTAAAATTGCATAAAAAACAGAGGAAAACGCCAGAATGGGGCGGTTTTCCTCTTTCTTTTTTGCTTTTTATTTCTATCTCCTTGCTTTGCGGGGAAACCCCTCCGCCGTCAAGCGGCACTTCCGGGGCTTTGCCCCTCCCTGCGCCACCGCCTAAAGGCGGCGGCCCTCCTCCGCCGTCAAGCGGCACTTCCGCTTCGCTCCCTGCCCTTTCAGGGGAGGCAAGAGGGGATAGTGCTTGTCGTCTGGTGTCAGTTTTGTCCGACAAATATGGGGTTTTTAGTAAAAACACCCACCTTCTAGCCACTCAAATAGCACGGCTGATTCAAAGGGATGACCATAATAAATTACTCCCTCTTTTTCTGTTTCAGCGCCAGATTCCGCCGCAGCACCCCCGGCCCACGCCAGGCGAAGGCCCGTCCTCCGTATTTCTCCCGAAAGGTCCGGTTGCTCAGTCCCTCCAAATCCTCCGGGGCCAGGGAGGGCAAATAGGGCTGGGCGGCGTCCTGCCCGGTCAGGTCGGACAGGGGCGAGAGAGCAGTGTCCCGGTTGTAGGGGCAGACCTGCTGGCAGAGGTCGCAGCCCCAAATCAGCGGGTGAGCGGCCAACAGCGCCTCCTCGTCTGCGGTGAGCGGCCCCTTCTTCTGGGTCAGGGCGGAGAGGCATTTGCTCTCGTCGAAGGGAAGTT
Organism: Oscillospiraceae bacterium Zagget6; assembly: GCA_001941075.1. Classification (GTDB taxonomy): domain Bacteria; phylum Bacillota; class Clostridia; order Oscillospirales; family Oscillospiraceae; genus Onthomonas. The sequence continues at coordinate 15,135 of MSHH01000019.1, forward strand.
CCTCCAGCGCGCCGCCGGGACAGGCCCGGACGCAGGCTCCGCAGCCGATGCAGTCCGGCGCGGGTGCGGCGGCGGAGGCCAGCGGCAGGTCGGTGAGGATGGTTCCCAAAAAGATCCAGCTGCCGTAAGGCTCCACGATGACCAGCCCGTTGTGGCCCAGCACGCCCACTCCCGCCAGTTTTGCGCACTGGCGCTCGTCCAGAGGGGAACTGTCGGTTCCGGGGACGAACCGGTGTTCCGGGTGGACCAGCGCCAGCTGCTCCGCCACGCCCCGGAGCCGCCGGAGCAGGCTCTGGTGGTAGTCCGCGCCCCGGGCGTAGAGGGAGAGGTTGCCGGGCCGGTCTCCGGCGAAGTAGGGGTAGGCCGCCACATAGACCCCCCGGGCCTCCGGGCAGAGGGTCAGCGCCTTTTGGCGGCTCTCCGGGGACAACGCCAGGTCGGAGAAGGCGCAGGTCCCCCACGCCGCCGCGCCGGACTGCGCGAAAAGTTCCGCCGTGGTCATGAAATCGCCTTCTCTCCGCTGTCATTTGGTTTATTTGTTTGCGTATCCCTTTTAGCCGGTTCAATGGGCATGGCAGCTATTAGCTATTCGCTTTTAGCTCTTAGCTTTGTGGTTCTTGACGTTACGTGCTGCGCTTCCCGTTTGCATTGCTTTAGGAATGGATGGTTTCGCGCTCAGCTTTCTTTTTCGTTATTCGCTTTAGACTGGTAGTACCTGGCTAACAGCTAACAGCTTAACCTCCCGCCGGGCGGAAAAAGTCCCCCAGCAGGGCGGCGCACTCCTGTTCCAGCACGCCGCCGTACACCGCCGGGCGGTGGTTGAACCGCTCCTGGAACAGGGACAGCACCGACCCGCAGCACCCGGCTTTAGGGTTGGCCGCGCCGTAGACCACCGCGTCCAGCCGGGCGTTGATAATGGCCCCGGCGCACATGGGGCAGGGTTCTAACGTCACGTAGAGGGCGCAGCCGCTCAGCCGCCAGCTCCCCAGGCGGCGGCAGGCGTCCCGAATGGCCTCCACCTCTGCGTGGGCGGTGGCGTCCCCCAACAGTTCCCGGCGGTTGCAGCCCCGGCCGACGATCTCGCCGTCCCGCACCACCACGCAGCCCACCGGAATGTCCCCGTGGGCTGCGGCCTCCCGCGCCAGAGACAGGGCCGCGGTCATATAGCGTTCTTCCGGTTGGTGCATGGCGGGGGCCTCCTTTGGGGGTGTTTTGATGGTTCTATTGTAGCGGATTTCGGAAGAAGTATCAACCGGAAAAACACCTTCCCTTGAAAAAACAGACAAAAATGAGGCCCCGTTCCATAAAATGAGGCCGCATTGCTTCCGAAAAGAGATTCTATTTTTGGTCGCTGTAGTCCACCAGAAACCCACCTTCGGGGAGGTAGAGCGTCTCCTTCAACGGTTCCAACAAAGCGTAATCCCCGTACTCGTCCTGCTCAAAGAAAACGTCCTTGTCTACGACACCGGCAATGGCGTACACGCCCTGGTTTTTGCTGCTGTCTGTGTAAAGGATCATGCACCAGTTGTAGTTGTGCATCATCACATAGTTGAAATACCAGTCCGCCAGGCTTTCTACCGTCGCATCAGTGGAGGACACGTAAATGATGGAGTATTCCCCGAGCTTTTTGGTGCGCTCGTCGTTTACGACATCCCGTATAACAGCACTGTCATAAATGTGCCGTTCTAACCGCTCTTCTTCGTCAGGTTTCGTTTCTTTCATAATGCCGCCTCCTATGTATCGGATAGATGATACCATTTTGTAACACAAAAGTAAAGTAAATAATTACACCGTTTTATGTTATAGATTTGCCTCGCTGTTTCACTCTATAATGTAGTCAGGCTCAGCGAAGGAGTGCGCACTATGGAAAAGTTCATCATAACCCCAAAGGAAGATAAATCCGTGACCATGACGATTCGGATAGACAAAAAATTGCAGGAAAAATACAATGAGTTATCGGCAAAAACGAACCGTTCACGAAACGAACTGATTAGTATGGCGCTTCAATATGCGTTGGATCACATGGAAATCAAAGAGAAACCGTAAAAGGCCAAAATGACATAAAAACAGCTTTTCAGCGCAATAAAGCCTGAAAAGCTGTTCTTTTGTTCAATAGAAGTTTTACCCCTTCCGGCAGACGTAGGCCACCCAGCCCTCCCGCCGGTGAGTCTCCGCGATGACAAAGCCGTTTTCCCTCAGCGCACGGGCCACGTCCTCCGCCCGGTGCTCGATGATGCCGGAGGTCAGAAAGAGGCCGTCCTCCTTCAAAAAGTCCCCCACCACCCCGGCCAGGGGGATGATGACGTCAGCGATGATATTTGCCAGCACCAGGTCGTATTGCCCGGCCAGGGACCGGCGCATGGCGGCGTCCCCCACCACGTCGCCGGTGTACACCCGGAAGGTCTCCGGCCCAATGCCGTTATAGGCGGCGTTTTCCGCCGCGACGCGGGCGGCTTTGGGGTCGATGTCGCAGCCCACCGCGCTTTTTGCCCCCAGGCACAGGGCGGCAATGGCTAAAATACCGCTTCCCGTCCCCAAATCCAAAACGTTTTCATCAGTTTCCACAAACTTTTCCACAGCCTCCAGGCACAGGCGGGTGGTGCCATGGCTGCCGGTGCCGAAAATCAGACCGGGGTTCAGGTAAATGGGGGTGCGGCCCTCAGGGACCGGCTCTCCCCGCATCCATTCGGGAACCACATACAGCCGCTCCCCCACCGGGAAGGGCTGGTAATACTTCTTCCAGTTGTTGGACCAGTCCTCCTCCCGCAGGGAGACGGTGGACACCGCCAGGGAACCGGCGTCCCGGCCCACACGGGCGCGGAAGTCCTCCAGTCCGGCGGTGACCTCGTCCAGCCGGTATTGGCCCTCCTCGTCCTGAGTGACATAGAACTTGACCCGGCTGACCCCACGGCGGCTCTCCACCAGGCTCTCGTCCACCTCGTCCCAGAAGGGGCGGCGCTCGTCCTGGAAGTCCGCCAGGTCGTTTTCATCCTCCAGCACCAGGCCCACGATGCCGCAGGCGGTCAGGTAGGCCGCCAGCTCGTCCAGGCAGCCAGGCGCGGTGTCAATGGAGACTTCCAGCCAGTATTGATCCATAAAAATTCCTCCTGCGGTGGTTATGTTGTCTTTTGTGTAACTTTCCTGCGAAAATTTAATGTTTTGTAACTGACAGCCCCTCTTGCCTCCCCTGAAAGGGGAGGAGGGCCGCCGCCCTTGGGCGGTGGCGGAGGGGTTTCGGTACATGTCTGAAACAAAAGGATAACCCGAATCCCTTATCATGGGTATCATATCCGATTTCACGCAAAATTGCAACCACGAAAAAACGGCGTGAGGGAATAAAACGCCGGGTTTGGCGCAACCTATCCTCAAACCCGCCGCAGTGCGCACAATGGAGGCATTACTATGGAACTGACCAACGAATCCGCTCTTTTGCAGGAGGTTTACCAGGGCGCGGCCATGGGCGCGGACGCCATCCGCTACCTGCTGCCCAAGGTGGACAATCCCCGCTTCCGCTCCGACCTACAGACCCAGCAGAAGCAGTACAAGCAGACCGCCGCCAACGCGGAAAAGCAGATGAAGGCACTGGGGGACTGCCCCAAAGACCTGGGCAGCGGGCAGCAGTCCATGCTCTGGGCCTGCATCCAGGGCAAGACCCTCTGCAACAAGGAGACCAGTCACCTGGCGGAGATGATGATCCAGGGCAGCAGCATGGGTATCGTCAACCTGACCAAGGTGCTGAACAGCTACACCCCCGCCGACCCGCTGGACGACCCTGCCGGGCAGCAGGCCCAGCAGCAGGCCAGAGAGCTGGCCCAGACCGCGATTCAGGCGGAGGAGGACAACATCAACCGGCTGAAAACCTATTTGCAGTAAAATATGGGACAGGGGAGGATTTTTGCGCCTTCCCTGTCTTTTTTAGCTGTTAGCCATTAGCTGTTGGCTCTTAGCTTGTTATTGCTAAATTCCGCAGCTATTCCTTTGAATCAGTCGTGTCGGTGATTCCGGCGAAACCCCTCCGTCGCGGCTTGCGCCGCGCCACCTCCCCTTTTGCGACTCGCATGGCCTGAAGGCCATAGCTCCCTGCATTTGCGCTAAAGAGGTATTGGCCATTCGGCCAGCGCTTCACAGGGGCGGCAAGAGGGGTGGTCAGTTATTAAACGGCGATTCTTTGTAGAAAACTTATGCTATGCTTGGTAAAATCACTGACCAAACAGCAAGCACTATCCCAACTAACAGCTAAAAGCCAACAGCTAACAGCTCACGCATACCCCTTGTCCCCGCCGCATATCCTCTCATGAGGTGATGCTGTGGTTTCCGTATGTCTGATTGCGCTGAGCCTGGCGGTGGACGCCGCCGCCGCCTCTGTCTGCTGTGGCCTGTCCTCCCCCG
>MSHH01000020.1 GCA_001941075.1 Oscillospiraceae bacterium Zagget6
CCAATGTCGCCGTTGAACACTTCCTTGTCGTAGTTGTTCCGGATCTGCATCACCTTATCATGCAACCGGTACTGCGTCCCGCCCCGGCGAAGATAGACATCGGACGGATTGAGTGATTCCTGGAGTAGTTGATTCAGGTTGGTCGCACCGCAGACACCACGCTGCATGGGCGTCAGCACCTGAATGTCCCGAATGGGATTCACATGATAATAGGCGGGAAGGTTCTGGCTCACATACTGCACCACCATATTAACCGTGTCCTCGTTCGTTGGTCTGGCGGCAAAGAAGAAATCGGAATCTTTGCCCCCACGCAGGTCGATTGACTCACCTTTGTTGATCCGATGAGCATTCATAATGATGCGGCTACCCTGGGCCTGACGGAAGATTCTTGTCAGCCGCACCACCGGGACTTGCCCGGATTCTATCATGTCCTTCAGTACATTCCCGGCTCCTACGCTGGGAAGCTGGTCGATGTCCCCGACCATTATCAGCGTCATATGGTCTGGAATCGCTTTGAGCAGGTTGTACATGAGCATAATGTCAATCATGGAGCATTCGTCCAAGATTAGAACATCACCCTCCAGCGGGGTTTCCTCATTGCGCTGATAGCCCTCCGGGGGCTTGTACTCCAGCAGACGGTGAATCGTTTTGGCCTCCATACCAGTTGTTTCCGACAGCCGCTTTGCCGCCCGTCCTGTAGGTGCAGCCAATAAGATTTTGCTCCCTGCCATTTGATAAGCAGCAATAATACCCATTGTGGTGGTAGTTTTCCCCGTACCGGGGCCGCCGGTCAGAATCATCATTTTGGAGGAGACCGCTGTGCGGATTGCTTCAAGCTGCAACTCATCGTAGTCAATGCCGGTTTGCACCTGTATCCACTGCATGATCTCTGCAACGTTGTAGCTTTCCTGCCTTTCTGCACCCAACAGATGCAGGATTTTTTTGGCGCAGCCCACCTCGGAATAGTAAAAAGGCGGCAGATAAATGGCCTCCTCATCCTGAATAACATCCTCCGTTTGGAGCATCTCATCCAACGTTTCTTCCAACTTTTCCGCATTTGCATCCAACAGCTTTTCAGCCGTTTGTATCAGCTGTTCCCGTTCGGCATAACAGTGTCCGCTCTCTGACAGCTTGTTCAAAGTATAGAGGATGCCACTGCGGAGCCGAATGAATTTATCCTTTTCAACCCCCAGCTTTTCCGCAATCGTGTCCGCTGTTTTGAAGCCAATGCCCCAAATATCATCTGCCAGCCGATATGGATTGTCCTTTACAACAGCGATGCTGTCGCTGCCATAGGTTTTGAATATTTTTGTGGCGTGACTTGTACTGACATCATAGCTCTGCAAAAAGAGCATGATATTTTTGATTTCCTTCTGTTCTGCCCAGCTCTTTTTGATGCGTTCTACCCGCACCTTGCCGATTCCGGGAACCTCCAAAAGCCTGTCTGGAGTTTCTTCTATCACATCCAGCGTATCTTTCCCAAATTGTCGAACAATTCGCTGTGCAAATTTAGGGCCTATTCCCTTGACCAGACCAGAACCCAGATATTTTTCAATCCCGTGAACTGTGGCTGGGAGGGTTTCTTCAAACTTCTCCACGGAAAACTGTCTGCCGTATTTGGCATCTATCTTCCAGAATCCCTCCAGAGACAGGACAGAGCCAACATGAGTATCTGGCATATTTCCGACAACGGTGATAAGGTCACTGTAATTCTTTACAGCGCATTTCAGAACGGTATAACCGTTGTCTGCGTTCTGATATGTAATTCTCTCCACAACGCAACGCAGATGTTCCATACCTTCCTCCAGAGTACCTTCATGCAAAAAATTCGTGAACTTTTATCTTTGCCTTTATTATACCAGCGTGACCACGTCTAAACAAGACGCAACCTCACCTATTCGCTATGTAAAGCAGCCAGAAGGCTGCTCCAGGCATACGCCTGTCATGCCGGTTTATACCGGCTCGTCATCCTCATCGTAGGCATCCGGGAAATCGTAGTCCTCACCACCGGTCTCGTCCACATAATCCGCATCCGGGTCGGGTCTGGCCTCCTCCTTCTTCTTGCTCATCACCTGCGCATAGGCGAAGAAACCGCCGCCTGCGGCAAGGACAACCATCAGCAGAACCACCGGCAGAAGGTTCACCCCGCCGCTGTTCTTCTCTGTGGTTTCCTCCGGTTCCTCATCCTCTGGTGTAGAGGTGTCGGCCTCGCTGGTATCCGCTTCTTCGGTTTTCTCTGTGTCGGTGCCGTTGACAGAAGTTTCATACTCCTCCACGTCCTCCTCATCCATCAGGGCCAGCAGGTCGGCTTCGTCCACCTGATTCAGAAAATGGACGGTGCTTTCTCCTTCGTCGTCCTCGTCGATGATGAGATAGAAGTAGTTGCCCGACTTGGTGCAAACCGTGATAAACTGCTTTCCGGTGGCGGTATCCGTGATGTTGTCCACCAGCGTCAAATTCCCCTCCGGGGTCAGGCTCAGAGAACTGCTGGAATCAGATTCTGCACTTTGCAGCAGCGATTCATACAGCGCCAGCAGCGTGTCCTCGTCCAGGCTGTCCGTTTCCTCAGTGGTACTTTCTGTGGCCTGTGCGGTGCTTTCCGCGACCTCCAGATAGTCCCCGCAGACGTAGCCGGTTTGTTCGGAGACGATCACCTGATACCAGCCGTCCTCCTCGCCAACGATCTCTACCGTGGTGCCGGGGAGGAGGTGGCCGATGACCTCATCGTCGGTGCTGGCACCGGAGCGCAGGTTCAGGTGGTCACTGACATTGACCGTCCCGGTCAAAGTGGTGGTTTCCTCACTTTCAGCATCGGTGTCTGCACTTGCATCGTCCTCCAATGCCGTCACTTCCTCGGAACCTTCCTGCTCCTCCACTTCCGCGACAATGGAAGTATCCTCGGAGGCTGCGACCGCATTGACATCGCCCTCCACATAGGCGCAGGCCCCGGTGGTGAACACCCCCACGCTCAAAAACGCCGCCACCAGGCAGGCCACGATTTTGTTACTCTTCATCTTCACATTCCTCCTTGCTCTCTGTCGGGTTTTCGCCGGATTCCGTTTCCGGCAGCGCAGTCCTGGCCAGCTTCAGCAGCTCCGCCAGCCGGTCAGGGGTCAGGTGGTACGAATGGGTGATGTCGCAGATCTCCAGGTTCTCCTGCTCCCGGTACTTCTGGTCCCACTCCTTGAAACGGCGGTCCCATTCGTCCCGTTTCTGGCGGGCTTTCTCCCGTTCTGCGCCCATTTTGTCAAGTTTTGCGCTCATAAAAGCCTCCCTTCTGCATGGCTGTGGGCCATGTGTAAACTGTTGTCATCCCATCCCCAAATAGAAGTAGGGGTTGAGATAGGTGCCATTGTAGCTGAGATAGATTTTCAGCGTTCCGGTGCTGCCGACCTTGCCAACTAACTGGCCGCTAGTGACTTCCTGCCCGGCGGACACGCTGATGCTTTTCAACCCACTGAGCTTGATAGTGTAGCCACTGTCGTTTTTAATCGTCACCGTTCCATTTGACACGGATTTCACCGTTCCGTCCATCACGGAGAACACCTTTGTTCCCGTTTTGGCCTCCACCTTGAGGTAATTTGTCGTCGTTACGGTGGTACCGCTGCACTGGTAACCGTACCCACCGACAATGTCCTCATGCCAGTCGTAGGCCAGGGGCGTCCCAAAGAACACCCGACAGCCCTTCGTTTCCAGATAGATGTCGTACAGTTCGGTTTCGTCCTCGGTGAGCCGGTTTGCCAAAATGCTTTCAAAGTCCGTGACTTCCAGTGTCACATAACAAACTTTGACCGTTTCCGTGGATTTCACCGTCACCTTTTCGCCATTGCCGCCTGCATAATAGGCCGACCAGGTCTTGTGGCCGTGGGCCAGCGCCGCCGAGTGGCTGTCGTAATAAACATCGAAATCCACGCCGTACTTCGCCAGCGTCCCGGTGTCTTCCACAGTATAGAGAACGCCGTTCATAATGATTTGCGTTCCAATCGGCACGATGGGATTGCTGGCATCCACAGCCAGCGTGTGGCTGGCGGTGGGAGTTGTGCCGGTGGCGGTCTTTCCGTTCGCCCAGACGCCGCAGCAGATGGAACAGGAGCAGTAGCCGCTGGTGACGACCTCCCCGATATACTCCCCGGCGCGGACAGTCTTGGTGGTCGTCCGGGTCTCTGTCGCAGTCTCAATTTCCAGATCATATTGCAGGGCAAAAATCGCGTTTAGTTCCGCTTTCACCTGATTTAAAGTAAAATCACCGTACTTGGCGCACAGATAGCTGATGAGCGCCGTGGAATCGTGTCCAATCGTCCCCAGGTCGTAGTTGAACTCATCGCAGCTCGAATGGGATTTCTCCACGTTGTTGATTTTCTTTTGCAGTTGCGCCTCCAGCTTGGTGTAATAAGCGTCGGCCTTAGTGATCTCACTGTCGTCCGCAGGCCATGCCGTGGCGGTCACAGTGGTCAGGGTCCCCGTGGCGATAACAGAGCAGGATTGGAGCTGGGTCAGCAGCAGGAGCAGCGCCAAACAGCAAATCAGCACAACTTTCAGTCCGCCGCTGCTCTGTTGCACGAAGCCCTTTACCGTGGCAAGGAGCGATTCGCCCCGTTCCCGAATGGTCTCCACAGTCCCGGCGCCTTCCGCCGCACTGCGGGAGGCCGCCGCTTTTGCGGCAGCGTACTCCTTTTTGATTTCCTGCTTCTGCCGCCAACGGGAGAGAGGATTCGATGAAAACTCCGGGTTTTCCGCCTTTTTCTGCTGAAAAAGCGCCTCCACGTTGGCCTTGTCCGCCCTGCGTTCCAGCTTCGCCGCCTTGTCGTAGGCTTTTAGCTTTTTGCTGTAACCGGCGTGTTCTACCGTGTGGACAGTACCTTCTGCCATTTCCTCACCCTGATGGGCGGCCTGAACGCCTGCGTTCTCGTCCTCGTTTTGGGTGCTGACCTGGTGGTGGAGCTGGGCGAGCGCAGTGCCGCCCACAGCGTGGGCTGGTCGGAACCGGTTGCCCGGCGGCTTGACCTCAGTGGCGGAGCCGTCGAACCGCAGGCGGGAACGTACCGGTTTCTCCGCTTTTCGTTCCGATTCCAGCTTGTTTTGAGCCGTTCCGGTGCCGCCAGTAGTAGCACCGTTGTTGACCGCCCCGCTTTCCCTCCGTGGAATCTTCCCGGTGGCGTTCTGCTGTCCAGTTTTACCGGGAGAGGGCCTTTTTGCCCCCGTTCCCGGCTTTTTGGCCGGTTCAGAGTTGTCCTTCTTTCCGAACCGCAGCTTCTCACCTCTGGCCCTCGCCCGGTCCTCGTCCGTGCGCAGCTTGGACTTGGCGGCGTCCGCCTTGTCCGCCGCCTGTTCCGCCCGGTCTGCCGCCCGTCTGACCTGCTGGTTTTCCAACTCCTCCTCGGTAAACCGCAGACGGGGCGACTTATCGAGCATGGTTCACCTCTGGCTCGGCCAGCGGTGCGTCCCTCTCCTGACTCTCCAACGTCTGCCCGGAAATCTCCGACAGCTTGGTGGTCATAATGCGATACAGCTCCGTGTCCTGGGGGAACCGGTCAATGAAGGGCAAAATCACATCTCCATAAAACAGAAGTCCTTCGCCCTCGCCGGACTGGGTGACGTAAGAGAGCTGGTAGGGCGAAATGCCGAGCTGGTTTGCGAGAATCTGCCGGTCTCCGCTGGCCTGATTCAGCATGAGGATGAAATCGCTGTTTTCAAAGATGTTCTCCACCTCGCGGGAGGCCAACAAATCTTTGATGTTCTGAGTGACCCCAGTGGGGATTCCACCCCATTTTCGGAACCTTTTCCAAATTTCCACGCTGTACGCCGCCGTCTGCTCCTCCCGGAGCAGCAGATGGAACTCATCCATATAATATCGGGTAATTTTCCCCTCGCTGCGGTTGGCGGTGACGCGGCCCCACACCTGATCCTGCACCACCAGCATCCCGATTTTCTTGAGCTGTTTCCCCAGCTCCTTGATGTCGTAGCAGATGAATCGGTTCTGGATGTCCACATTGGTGCGATGATTAAAGAGGTTCAGAGAACCTTTGACGTAAATCTCCAATGCCGTGGCAACGTGCCGGGCCTCCTTTTCCTCCTGCTCCAGCAGGGCATTGTACAAGTCCTCCAGCAGTGGCATATTCTCCGGCACCGGGTTCTCAAAATACCGGCGGTAAATCTGATGAACACACCGGTCAATGACCGTTTTTTCCACCGGGAGAAGGCCCTCCTCGCCGCCGACGATTAGCTCGCAGAGGGACAAAATAAAATCACTCTTGAGGGCAATCGGGTTGTCTTCCTCGGAATAGTTGCTGTTGATGTCCATCGGGTTGATATACTGGGTACTGCTGGGACTGATTTTGATGACCTGTCCGTCCAGCCGCTGAACCAACGCCGCATACTCCGCCTCCGGGTCGCAGACGATGATGTCGTCGTCCGTGGTCAGGAACGCATTGGCAATTTCCCGCTTGGCAGCGAAGGATTTGCCTGCGCCGGGGGTTCCCAAAATAAGACCGTTGGGGTTCTTCAGCCGCTTTCGGTCCGCCATAATGAGATTGTTGGAAAGGGCGTTCAGCCCGTAATACAGACTGCAATCGTAGCAAGGGCGGCGTCGTCAATCGCGGTGCTGGCGTTGATGAGCCTCCCGCTGGAGCTGATGACGCTTTGCGCCACATCGAACACCGCCAAAGTGATGTTGAAGCAGTTGGAGATCAGCGTCACAGCCACAAAGGTCTTGAAAATCCACTTGAAGATGAGCCAGGTGTCGAAGTTGGCCAGGTTGTTGTGTTCAATGAGGAGCTGAATCAGCTCGCTGCACACGATGAAGGTCAGGATGATACCTGCCACCGGCATGATGACCGATTCGGAAATGCTGCGAATCATGGAGAACACCCCCGGCGAGAAGTTCGCCGGGGTCGTTCCCACGTCTGACGCAATCAAGCTGACCTGGGTGTTCACCGAATCGAATAGCCCCGTTAAGTTTTCCATCACAGCGGCGACCAGCATTTCCTTCAGCCACTGCGTGATCTGTTCAAGGATACTACCCAAGGACTACCCTCCCTTCGGATGTGGCCGCAGGCGCGGAAGCCGCGCCCGCAGCCGTTTCGTCAGCCGAACAAGCCGGAGAGCAGGGGGACGAGGGTGGTGCCGATGAGGGCGACCCCACCGCCGGCCATCAGTTGTTTCATTCCTTGTGATTTGGCTCCGGGGTTGTCATTGCCATAACCTTCCAGCAGGTTGATGGCGCCCCAGATGCCAAGGCCAGCGCCGAGGGCGACGACGAGGGTCTGCAAAACGCTGATCGCAGAGTTGAAAAAGGCCATAAAATAGTAATCGGAAACCGGAATTGTAGGATGTTTCGGGTTGTTTTTGTCAGAAATCAGTAAAGCAAGCCCCGCTTTTTCGCAAGGCCCAAATCCGGTCTCCTCTCCTTTCCTTTTTAGATTTTTGAACGATACGCCTTCTGACTTCTGACCTCCCGTCAGGGGGGACTGCGGATTCTCATAAGGGATACCTCCATTTCTTTTTTAGCTGCCGCCGGCGGGCGACAGCGGTTGTTGCTGAGACGCAAAAAAGTCCTCCCCGTTCTCCCGTTTATCCACGGGCGGGGAGGGCTGACAGATGATTCACTTACAGCGCCGGTTCCTTGTGCCGGGCGGCCTTCTGCGGGGCGGCTTTAGCCGTATCCGACTTTTTGGCGGAGAGGTCGGAGAGAACCGAGTCCCGGTCCTTCTCCTTGTACGCCTCCAGCATGGCTTTCAGTTCGGTGTTGGGGACTGTCCTGTACTCCCGCTTCCAGATACGGTCACCGTTGATGTCCTGCCCCTGCAAAACGGAACGGGAGAGCCGGGTGGTGCCGTCCTCCGGCAGCTTCATCCATACGCCCTTGCCGAACTGGTTTTCGTGGACCCGGTTCGGCGTCGTCAGGAAGGATTCCCAGGGGCGGGCGTCCATCTGGTCCCGGTTGGGAATATCGATCCGCACCAGCTCCGTGCCGGACTTGGACGTAAACGGCTCTCCCACCAGCCCCTCGCCGAATTTGATTGTGATTTCGGCGGGTTTGTCATTCTTTTCAGGCATTTTTACCTCCTTTTTTCACTTATACAGTGTGTTTCTGTTGCTTCGCTGTTTTTTCTGCGGCGTCCACGTCCACCACAGTGAAAACGTCGTCCTTCCGCAGCCGCAGCCGGTGGTTCAGGTACCTTTCAATGTCGAAGGTGTTCTTCGCATCGTAGTCGGCGGTGTACTTGTAGTTGGGGTGCTGGGTCAGGTCGTACTTGTCTGAGAGGAATGGGCGAACACCCCGGAGCTGCAAAATACACTTGCTGCCGTCCAACACCGCCAGCTCATCGATGGAGGCCAGGTCATGGCCCAGCTTCTGATAGTTGGTGCCGTAGGAGGGGCTGTTGCCGCGGGTGTCGGACGTGTTGAACATATCAATGGTTTCCTTGCCCAGCGCGGTGTTCAGCTCTTTCAGGGTGGTGGGTTCCGAACCGCCCAGGAAGATCTGACTGTCCATGTTGCCGATGATGGTGTCGGCGTTGTCCTTGTAGATGGCCTTGAGCTGGCTCCTGGCCTGCAACACAAGGCAGGCGGAAATTTCACGGCTGCGGATGGTGGCCACCAGCTTTTCCAGGTTGGGTATCTGGCCGATGTTCGCCGCCTCGTCGATGAGGCACCGGACATGAATCGGCAGCCGCCCGCCGTATACATCGTCCGCTTTCTCACACAAAAGATTGAAAAGCTGGGAGTAAATCATGGAGATGAGGAAATTGAAGGTGCCGTCCGTGTCCGACATGATGAGAAACAGGGCTGTTTTCCGGTCTCCCAGCGTGTCCAGCTCCAGCTCGTCATAGGCGGTGATTTCCCGCAGCTCCTCGATGTCGAAGGGGGCCAGCCGCGCACCGGCGGAAATATTGATGCTTTTCGCCGTTTTTCCGGCGGCCAGCTTGTACTTGGAAAATTGCCGCACTGCAAAGTGGTTCGGGTTCTTTTTCTTCAACTCCTTGAACATCAGGTCAACCGGGTTTTCGAAGTCCTCATCGTCCTCCCGGACCTCCATCGCGTTGATAAACTCGATGAGGGTGGCGAAGTTCTGTTCCTCCACCGGCGCTTCGTAGTGGATATACCCGATGAGGGCCGTGTAAAGTAATGTTTCAGCTTTCTCCCAGAACGGGTCGCCGCCCTTGC
>MSHH01000021.1 GCA_001941075.1 Oscillospiraceae bacterium Zagget6
AGAATTTTAAATGCTTTTGCCCTGTACCGTAACCCTTTCCCTGATATTCTGGTTCGGTTGCAATATTTTTAATTTCAAGAACACCGTTTCCCTCATCTGTTACCACACATTCGCACTTAACTCCATCATCGTCCAAGACATACATTGTCCCCTTATTAAGATACCTGTTTATCATATCCTCCTGCTCATCTGCTAATAGCAACAACGGAAGAAATTGTTTTTTATTCTCCTTGATTTCTTTAATTTTCATATCAACACGTTCCTTAAATTCCGATTTATAGATTTGTTCATACGCTTTCCCTTGAGTTGGAATAATCGTTCTTGCATAGACATCTGGGTTGGTTTGCAAAATGCTGTGTAAGAAAGCGAATCCTTCTGTCCACCTGTTCCTGAACGTATGGAGACTTCTCCGCAATATCATATCCGTGCATGGTGTGCCGGGTCTCGTTCAGCGTGACGGCTATGCCGTTTTTGCGATAACGCTGTGCGATCTCGATTCCCGCGTCATGGAGACAATCAAACTCCGTTGTTTCCACATACGCTGTGGGGAAACCGCCAAAGTCCTCGGTTAGAAGGGGCATAAACAGCGGGTTGCTTCTGTCCTTTTCGTCCGTATACAGCGCCAGCGCCCTGGCATTTAATACGGAGTTCCACATAGGGGTATCCGTGAATTTCTGCATGGATTCCGTATCGGGGCTGCTGGCAGCACCCGGATAGATCAACATCTGGCCATCCGGCATCCGCAGTCCTTTCTCTCTGGCCAGCAGCATTACCGACATGGCTAGATCGGCACCGGCGCTGTCGCCGCCGATGACCAGCTTCTTGAACGGCAGATGCCCCAAAGCCCAGGAGTAAGCTGCAAAGCAGTCCATAACGGGAACTGGAAACTTGTATTTGGGAGCCAGGCGGTAATCTACGAACAGTACCGCACAGTCGGCCCTTAGCGCATAGGTCTGAGCAAGATTTTTGTGATAGGCAGCGGCTTTGATGAGAAAGGCCCCGCCATGATAATAGATCAAAAGGTCATCCGTGTTGCCGCCTTTGGGTTGGATTAGGTCAGCAGTACAGTCTCCGATTTGCACCTTCTCAGATCGTAGGCGAGAGTCCAGCCTCTTGCCATGCTGTATCACGGGCATCAGCGCATTTGCGGCCTTTAATATCCACGGCTGGGTGGGGAGCCGTATCCAACTGTATTTTTGAAACTCTGGAAGCAGGTTGTATTTCATAGGTTTTTCGTGTTCCTTCATTTACCTTAGTCACACAGGAACACCGCTGCTCCCATGCCGTAGATTTTGATCGGCACACCAAACTTGTTGCCGGATTGGTAGGTCGCTTCTCCGGCCAGGATTTGATCCATGCCATTCATGAGTTCGGGGATGATTTCCGGTTTCAACGGCAAATCTGCGTGGGAAGGATAAATCAGGTCATACTCTGACCGGTGCGCCCACACTTTGTCCAGGCTCTGCCGATAACCAACCAAATTGCGCATGGGGCCAAACAGAAAGATTTCTCCGTTCTGGATAGAATCTGCGCTGAATAGTACACGCCGGTTTATATCCAAAAGAGCAATGCTTCCAGGAGTATGACCCGGTTGTGTGATTACCTGCAATGGCCTGTCTCCGAGGTCGATAACATCACCATCCCACACCGGAGTCGGTGTCGGATGGACTGCTCCCCGCTGAAAATAGTTGATGTACTCAGCAGGATTCATGAGCGCCGTATCAAAGGCATCGTTTCCGGCAATATGATCTATATCAGCGTGGGTATTCAGTAGTTGCAAAGGCAGATTAGTGAGAGACTCGGCAATCTCTCTCGCATTCTTTGTCGTCATGCCGCTGTCGATAAGGAGTCCTTTTTCCGTGCCGGTCAAAAGGAAGAAGCGTACACCCTCGTCTCCAACAGACCAGGTCTGGTCATCTATCTTGTTAATTTTAATGTTCATTTTGATACTCTCCATATTCGCAGCCGATGTTATAAGCGGCTATGTCATCAATCAATGTTCTGCCGTCTTTGCCTTTCCGGTAAAGTCTGATTCGCCCGACGCCGTTTCCACCGTTCCAGAGGCGGTTATGCCGTTTTGTCCCGTCCGGGGCCTCGTAGTTCACGAGAAGCATATCGAACTTTTTACAGTGTACGTCGGTTTCCATGATGACTTGTCGGTTTTCCTGGCAGACGTGCCATTGTATTTCGTTCTCTGTCTCCTGACAGGAGAAGTCCGTCTTACAGCCTGTCCAGAATTTTGAGAAATTGAACTCATAGGATGCACCTTCGTAGTAGAAAGCACCCAATAAGATACGGTTCAGCGGGACAAAATAGATTTTTGGCCTGCCCCCGCCGATGTCAAAAACGCTGTTGTGCAGCTCTTTTCCGGTCAGGTTGCTTACCAGATGGTTAGAGGAAAGCCAGACCCACGGGGAGGTGAAGTTTCTGCCCCAGTTTTTGTCCGCATAGCCATAGCTTTTCTCCGGTATCACACGATAAACGGTTCCATTCAGTTTAATGGTGCCGCTATAGGTGCTTTTCATTCCTTCGGCGTGCCAATACATCTCGAATGCCTTCAGGAAACGCAGCAGCTTGCTAGTGCCATACCCCACATTGAAAGCAATCTGCTTTTCAATTTTCAAGTTCCAGGACAACTCTCCGCTGTCACACATCCATTCAGGATGGGCGGCGGCCTCCTCTGCGCTGATGGAAATGCTGCCTGTCAGCCGTTCATCCGAGGCAAAGCAGTCCCCGGCCTCGACAGAGTATGGTGCTTTCCCGTGTATCTTCACATCCTTCCACGGGAAAAAGCGATGAAGCTGGCAATGATCGTCGCCCCAGCAACCGGCCTTCACCATCAGGTAGGAGGGGCGCACACCCTTTTCCTTGTTCTCCGGAAGCTGTCCAAGGGTCGGTTCCTCCTGTGCCAGCGCCGGGTTGCAGGTGAAGAATTCAATGAAGAACGGCTTTTCCTCGCCGGTCTCCTCGTTGACAGCGGTGAAGGAGTGCCACCACCAGTCATAGCCCTTCTTCCGAAAGGGGCCAGTCAGCATAAATTCGTTTTTTGCCGGGTCTTTTCTTTCAAATCCCATTTCAGAATGGCCTCCGTTTCCTTCGCCAAACTCCCAAAAGCAGGCTTTTCATCATCCTCATAAGGCTCCAGCCTGAAAACGACTGGCCTGACCCCATCATTGCAGCAGGCGATATGCACCAAATCATGCCCAAACACCTTTCCGCCACCGGCAAGCGTGGTCGCCTGCAAGCAAATGGCCTGCCATGCCATTGCGCAAAAACCCTTTGGACACTCATTTCCGAAGGGGCCGGACGTGATGAACACGTCACCCTCCTTCATCATTTCACAGGGGCCGAAGTCAGGAAAGGGTATGTACTCTTTGGCCAGGTCTGAATAAAACTCCCGTTTCAACACGGTAATTTTGCATTTTTTCATTAGGATTATCCTCTTCGCAGACGTACCTATATTGTCTTTATTATAGCAGTCCGGCCACGCTGAAACAAGACATGACCTCACTAATTTGCTATGTAAAGCAGCCAGAAGGCTGCTCCAGGCATACGCCTGTCACACCGGCTTACACCGGCTCGTCATCCTCGTCGTAGGCATCCGGGAAATCGTAATCCTCACCGTCGGTCTCGTCCACATAGTCCGCATCTGGGTCAGGTCGGGCCTCCTCCTTTTTCTTGCTCATCACCTGGGTATAGGCGAAGAAGCCGCCGCCTGCGGCCAGAGCGACCACCAACAGAATCACCGGCAGAAAGTTCACGCCGTTGCTTTTCTCCTCCGTTTCCTCCGGCTCCTCATCCTCCAGGGTGGAGGCGTCTGCTTCGCTGGTATCCGCTTCTTCGGTTTCCTCTGTGTCGGTGCCGGAGACAGAAGCCTCATATTCCTCCACGTCCCCCTCATCCATCAGGGCCAGCAGGTCCGCCTCATCCACTTGGTTCAAGAAGTGGACAGTGCTTTCCCCTTCGTCGTCCTCGTCGATGATGAGGTAGAAATAGTTGCCGGACTTGGTGCAAACCGTAATGAACTGCTTACCGCTGGTATTGTCCGTGATGTTATCCACCAGTGTCAAATTCCCCTCCGGGGTCAGGCTCAGAGAACTGCTGGAATTGGAGTCGGCGCTTTGCAGCAGCGATTCATACAGCGCCAGCAACGTGTCCTCGTCCACGCTGTTCGTTTCCTCTTCAGTGGATTCACCTGTGGCCTGCGCGGTGTTTTCCACGACCTCCAGATAGTCCCCGCAGACGTAGCCAGCCTGCTCGGAGACGATCACCTGATACCAGCCGTCCTCCTCGCCGATAATTTCCACGGTGGTGCCGGGGAGCAGGTGACCGATGACCTCCTCGTCGGTGCTGGCCCCGGAGCGCAAGTTCAGATGGTCGCTGACGTTCACCGTCCCGGTCAAAGTGGTGATTTCCTCCTCGGCCTGTCCTTCGTTTTCATCCTCGGTATCGGCGCTTGTGTCAGTCTCGAAGGCTGTCACATCTTCGGAACCTTCCTGCTCCTCCGCTTCGGCGACAACGGAAGTGTCCTCGGAGACTGCGTCCGCATTGACATCGCCTTCCACATAGGCGCAGGCTCCGGTGGTGAACACTGCCACGAGACAGGAATTATTCATCATCTTCAGTTATCGCTTGTGCGTGCTTAACCTGGGTGCAATACTGTTATCAGGATACAGTTCTCTTATCAGAGAATAAAACTGTTGTGATAATTGGTATTCTTCCACTTTTATCCGATTTCCATAACGGTCTTCATACTCGAAAATTTTTTCCAATGTGTCCTCTAATGCGTTGATGGCATCCAAAACAGATGTATCTATTTCTGATTCTGCCTGTAAGTGTTCCCCCTCCAACTCCTCTGCTTGTCTTATAATTTCCTGTGGATAACAATTATACAAATCATCCCACGCTTTTTTATATTGTTCTGAAAATGCCAGATGAAGTTGCTCCAGTTCTTGAAATTCATATATGATATTCAGCAAACCCTGAGAGCAAAGGATACGATTCAGTATGTTTATTGCCTCTGATGGATGCATTCCAAAATTATGAAACGTGTACTTTTTATCAGTCATGTTAAAAAGCATTGTGACGGCATCCTCTGACAGACCCGTTTTTTCACATACTTGCCTGATTTCTATATTTCCGGTTTTTATATCCGTGCGGCCAAACAGGTAATCTGCTGAACAGCCAAAATAATCACAATATGCTCGTACAAACTCTCCTTGGAGTTTGTCTGGATTCTCTGCATTTAAATGCGCACGAATCCGCTTTTCAAGGGTCCCAATCGCGTTGGATCGCATACGGTATGGCTCATCCTCCGCCTTTCTTTGGGGTTGAATATATCCACCATCATAGAGGCAGCTTGCCAACTTCCGAGCTGTATCCAAATTTTTATCTTTTCTTTGCATAAGATTCCAGAGCCGATTTTTAAACATTTCTTGATTTTCGTGGTCCTTGTATTTTTCTGACATAACTGCACCTCATCTAAAAAAGAAAATTTTGTCTTCTATTATAATAAAGGAATTAAAATAAGATAAGAAAAAAGCTGGTGATGTCTCAAAACACATTGTATAATCCTAAGTGCAAAAAATCAATAGACCCTAGGAGGCTTTTTATGAAAAACAATTTGTCTTTTGTTCCTAACGCGCTTTCCCAGATGGTAAATGCACTACCTTACAACATTTCCGGGCATGATTTGATTACTGTCATCGGAATCGCAGGTGCGTTTATCTTCGGCGGCATATGTATTGTCTATGTAACGGGCAGTGAATTTTCTGTGGATAACGGAACAATCTCTTTGAGAGGTAGAGTTCAAACATAACACGTTCTATGTTTTTTCGCTTTTGAATACAGAGAAAGATAAAAACAATTGTACAACGTAGTGCGTTCTGATTGAAGCGAATACGGGAGCGCACTGACTTGGTGGTAGCCGGTTCCGCTTTCCGTTTTCCTCTGGCAGGGTTACCACTGTATGGGGCAGAGGCTGCCGCAGAATTTTTACTGTTTTTCATTGCCTCGGACTGCTGGGCAGTGGAACTCCCTTTTTGTCCATTGTTAAGGCGGTGCCGCTTCGTCTCCTTTCCATGCGCCTTCATAGGTTCCGTGTTGTCCTTTTTCCCGAACCGCAGCTTTTCAGCTCTGGCCTTCGCCCGGTCCTCATCGGTGCGCAGCTTGGACTTGGCGGCGTCCGCCTTGTCCGCCGCCTGTTCCGCCCGGTCTGCCGCCCGTCTGACCTGCTGGTTTTCCAACTCCTCCTCGGTAAACCGCAGACGGGGCGATTTATCGAGCATGATTCACCTCTGGCTCGGCCAGCGGCGTGTCCCTCTCCTGACCCTCCAATGTCTGTCCGGAAATCTCCGACAGCTTGGTAGTCATAATGCGGTAAAGCTCGGTGTCCTGGGGAAAGCGGTCAATGAAGGGCAGAATGACATCCCCATAGAACAACAGCCCTTCGCCCTCGCCGGACTGGGTGACATAGGAGAGCTGATGAGGCGAGATACCGAGCTGTTTGGCCAGAATCTGCCGGTCTCCGCTGGCCTGGTTCAGCATGATAATGAAGTCAGAGTTTTCAAAAATGTTCTCCACTTCACGGCTGGAGAGGAGGTCTTTCACGTTCTGCGTGATTCCTGTCGGGACGCCGCCCCACTTTCTGAACCGCTTCCAAATCTCCACGCTGTATGCCGCCGTCTGCTCCTCTTTCAGCAGCAGGTGGAACTCGTCCATATAATAGCGGGTGGTCTTGCCCTCGCTTCGGTTGGCCGTGACACGGCCCCAGACCTGATCCTGCACCACCAGCATCCCGATTTTCTTGAGCTGTTTCCCCAGCTCCTTGATGTCGTAGCAGATGAACCGGTTCTGAATGTCCACGTTGGTGCGGTGGTTAAACAGGTTCAGAGAGCCTTTGACGTAAATCTCCAACGCCGTGGCGACGTGCCTGGCCTCCTTTTCCTCCTGCTCCAGCAGGGCGTGGTACAAGTCTTCCAGCAGCGGCATATTCTCCGGCACCGGATTCTCAAAATACTTCTGGTAAATCTGGTGGACGCAGCGGTCAATGACCGTCTTTTCGATGGGCTGCAAGCCCTCCTTGCCGCCCACGATCAGCTCACAGAGGGAGAGGACAAAATCCGATTTCAGTGCAATCGGGTTATCTTCCTCGGAGTAGTTGCTGTTGATGTCCATCGGGTTGATATACTGCTTGCTGGACGGGCTGATTTTAATGACCTGCCCGTTGATCCGCTGCACCAGCGCCGCATACTCTGCCTCCGGGTCGCAGACGATGATGTCATCGTCTGTGGTCAGGAACGCATTGGCAATTTCCCGCTTTGCGGCGAAGGATTTACCGGCACCAGGGGTGCCGAGAATCAGGCCGTTGGGGTTTTTCAGCCGCTTCCGGTCTGCCATAATGAGATTGTTGGAAAGGGCGTTCAGTCCATAGTAGAGACTGTTCTGCTGGAACAACTCCTGCGTGGTGAAGGGAATCAAAATGCCGATGGAGCTGGTGGTCATGCCCCGCTGAATCTCGATGAGGTTGTTCGCCAGGGGGAGACAACTCATGAGGCCCTGCTCCTGCTGGTAATCCAGCCGCCGCAGGTTGCAGTTGTGCTTCTGCGCCAGCGAGGAAAGCCGGAACACGTTGGTTTCCAGCTCCTGTTTCGTCCGGCCTGTGCTGAGAACAAGGAAGGTCAGGTTGAACATCCGCTCATTCTGGCTCTGCAACTCTTTGAGAAGCGCTTTGGCGTCCTGTCCGTAGGTGGCGAGGTCACTGGGCAGGATGTCCATGTCGTACCCGGAACGAACGGCTTTCTTCTGCTCCTCGATTTTGCTTCGGTCCAGTTCCGTGATGGTGCGCTTCACCGTCTTGATTGCCTTGTTCTGGCCCACCGACTGAATGTGCATCGTCACCACCTGGCTGCTGTCCCCGTCCAGAAATTCTTTCAGCAGTCGGTCACTGATGTCTGAGGCGGTGATGGACAGAAAGGACATGGCCCCATACAGCCGCCCCATTGTAAAGGAACGAGCGTCAAAGGTGAACGACGTGGGGGCGATGAAGTCCTTGACGGACAGCCCGGATTCCGTCAGCCACTTCCAGTCGAAGAAGAACTTGTCGTTATCGCCCATGTGGAACAGGCTGTGCATCAGGGCCAGACGCTCTTTCCCGTCCAGCACCCTTGCCGAGACCCCTAGCCGCCGGAAGTTGTTCAAGAGGTCAGTTTCAACGTGTTCCAGCCGGGGCCGGGCCTGCCGCATGGAGGCCGCTTCGATGCCGAAGGTCAGAAATTTGGTCTTGGTCAGGCCGTTGTTGCCCCGCTTGAGCTGCTGGCAGAGCATTTGCTCGTACTCGGCCCGCACATCGTCAAAGCCGTCCTCCTGGCGGGGGATACGGATGCTCTCCTCGAAGGCGTCGGCGTCGGTGGCCATATTCATAAAGGACAGCTCAAAGCACACGGAACTGTCGAAAAAGTTCAGGAAACTGCACCATTCCTCGAAAATGGCGGTCTGGTCCTCCTGCTGGGCCAGTTGGTAGTTGATGTCCTGAAACTGAATGGTTTTGGTATAATAGTTGCTTCGCACCCGGCAGACACCGTCCGGGAACATCCGCTCAAAAGGGATGGACTGCTGGGCGGTGCGGGGAACGCCGTCGTCCCGGCGGGCGAGGTCAACGATTTTCCTGATTTGCCGCTGTTCCTGCCGGGACAGATTGGCGGGCAGTTTTACGCTGTCCGCCTTTTTCTTTTTTGCAAACAATCGCATCGACCTCCTTGTAGACTTGGTACTGCCGCATCAGGGCGGCATAATAGTTGTCCGTCCGGTAGGGACGGACCTTTGGCTGGATGAACCGGGCCTGAATGAAATGGGACACGATGACCTCCAGCGTCTGCCCGTCCTTTTCGTACATGGCGAGTAGAAACAGCGGGAGCATGATGACGATCATACCGAGCGTTGCGAGGCTGGCGTTGCCCAGCCCTTTGAGAGCAAAGAACGACGGCACTCCGATGAGTGCCGCCGCCCCGAAGCACACGAGCTGCCGTTTGGTCAGATTGAAAAACACTTTGGACTTCACCCGCGACAGGTCGCGGGGAACGGATACATAAGCGGCCAGACAATACTCCTCCCTTCAATTTAGTGAGCATTCAGCACACTTTTAGCGAGACTTCCGGTTTTGAACAGGGTGAACACCAGCAGCACCGTATAGCCGACTACGCCCCACAAGGACGAAATAATATCGTCAGACAGCGCCGCCGACTGGATCAGCACCGCATAAATTCCCACGCAAATCATGATGAGAAACCCCTGGAACCCCAGCGCGATGAGGGAGCGCAGGTAGTTCTGTCCGATTTGGCTCTGCTCCCGGTTGCCGAAGGTGGCAAAGGGGATGGGTGCGAGGCTGACCGCCAGATAGATTTCCACCATTCTGCCGTAAACAATGACAAAGATGACCACTGACAGGGCAAACAGCGTCAGACGGATGATAAACGTCTGCAAATACAGCCCCAGCAGCGGCCCCAGCTCCATCTCCAGTAAGGTTTCCTCAATCGTGGCAAGGGCAGCATCGTCAATCGCAGTGCTGGCGTTGATGAGCCTCCCGCTGGAGCTGATAACGCTCTGCGCCACATCGAACACCGCCATGGCGATATTGAAGCAGTTGGTAATCAGCATCACGGCGACGAAGGTCTTGAAGACCCATTTGAAGAAAATCCAGGTTTCAAAATTGGCGAGATTGTTGTGGTCGATAATCATCTGAATAAGCTCGTAGCAGGCGATAATCGTGAGGAAAATGCCCGCAATCGGGACGATGACTGACTCGGACACAGACTGTATCATGGAGAACACCCCCGGCGAAAAGTTCGCCGGGGTCGTCCCCACGTCTGACGCAATCGAGCTGACCTGCGTGTTCACCGAATCGAATAGCCCCGTTAAGTTTTCCATCACAGCGGCGACCAGCATTTCCTTCAGCCACTGCGTAATCTGTTCAAGGATACTATCCAAGGACTACCCTCCTTTCGGACGTGGCCGCAGGCGCGGAGACCGCGCCCGCGGCCGTTTCATCAGCCGAACAAGCCGGAGAGCAGGGGGACGAGGGTGGTGCCGATCAGGATCACACCACCACCGGCCATCAGTTGCTTCATTCCTTGACTTTTGGCTCCGGGGTTGTCGTTGCCATACCCTTCCAGCAGGTTGATGGCATCCCAGATGCCGAGGCCAGCGCCAAGGGCGATAACGAGAGTCTGCAATACAGTAACTGCACTATTGAAAAATGCCATAATGAAATCCTCCAAAAAATAATGAAAATAAAAGTGTGTAAGGTGACATTTGCCCGCCTGCGTACCGACCTGAGAACCAATCGTTTTTATGCTGCTAACCGCAAAAGGTGTTCTGCTGACGGCTCCTGACCAAATCCGGGCAAACAAAAAGACCGCCTGTGATAGACGGTCAGTTGACAGTGGTATATGAAAACACGCCTGAGACAACAGATAACCGGGCGTGATCGCGGTTATCTGCCGCAAATAACATTACCCCCAAAAAGGGGGAGGGCCTCGGACGGTGCAGCGCCGGTCAGTCTGCTTCCACGACATGGTACACATCCTTTCCGCGCAGCTTCAGCCTGTGATCCAGGAATTCCTCCATATCAAAGGCGTTGCGCTTGTCTGCATCTGAGGTATAGCGGTAGTTGGGGTGCTGGGTGACATCGTATTTATCCGACAGGAACGGGCGGACGCCGCGCAACTGTAAAATACATTTGCCTCCATCCATAACGGCAAGCTCATCCTGACTCATGAGTTCATGGCCCAGCTTCTGATAGTTGGTGCCGTAGGAGGGGCTGTTGCCACGGGTGTCGGACGTGTTGAACATATCAATTGTTTCTTTGCCCAGTGCAGTGTTCAGTTCTTTCAGGGTGGTTGGCTCCGAGCCGCCCAGGAAAATCTGGCTGTCCATGTTCCCAATGATGGTGTCGGCGTTGTCCTTGTAAATGGCCTTGAGCTGGCTTCGGGCCTGCAAAACCAGACAGGCGGAAATTTCACGGCTGCGGATGGTGGCCACCAGCTTTTCCAGGTTGGGGATCTGGCCGATGTTCGCCGCCTCGTCGATAAGACACCGGACATGAACCGGAAGCCGCCCACCATACTCATCGTCCGCCTTTTCGCAGAGCAGATTGAAAAGCTGGGAGTAAATCATGGAAATCAGGAAATTGAAGGTGCCGTCTGTATCCGACATGATGAGAAACAGGGCCGTTTTCCGGTCTCCCAGCGTGTCCAGTTCCAGCTCATCGTAGGCAGTGATTTCCCGCAGTTCCTCGATGTCAAAGGGAGCCAGCCGCGCACCGGCGGAAATGTTGATACTTTTCGCCGTTTTTCCGGCAGCCAGCTTGTACTTGGAAAACTGCCGCACCGCAAAGTGGTTCGGGTTCTTTTTCTTCAACTCCTTGAACATCAGGTCAACCGGGTTCTCGAAATCCTCGTCGTCCTCCCGCACCTCCATCGCGTTGATGAACTCGATGAGGGTGGCGAAGTTCTGCTCCTCCACCGGCGCTTCATAGTGGATATAGCCAATGAGCGCCGTGTAGAGCAGGGTTTCCGCCTTTTCCCAAAACGGGTCGCCGCCCTTTCCGTCGCCCTTCGTGTTGGTGATGAGGGTGGTGACCAACTTCAAGATGTCCTTCTCCGAATGGATATAGGCGAAGGGATTATAATGTTGGCTCTTTTTGAAATTGATGGTGTTGAAGATTTTCAGACGATAACCGTGCTTCAACATGGCGTTCCCGCACTCGACCACAATACTGCCCTTCGGGTCAGTCACAACATACGAACTGTGCATTTGCAAGAGGTTCGGCTTTAACCAAAACCTTGTCTTGCCGGAGCCGCCGACGATCAGCACGTTTTTGTTCCGGGCGTTGCCCGGGTTCTTTGGCCGGTTGGACATCATCAGGCGCTCCGTTCTGGTGAGGATGATATTGTCCTCGAATTTTGGGGCCATGAATGGCTCGATGTCCTTTGCCGTACCCCACCTTGCGGAGCCGTATTCCATGTTGTGCCGGTATTTTTTGGCGTTCTTGCCTTTCAGGTACACTGCCAGCCGCAGACCGCCGCCGCACAGTAACCCGATGAGCAGATCAAAGGGGTGCAAGCTGGGCAACGGGTTCCCGAACGCCTGGGGGACAGTGTACATCAGGCTGAGTATCTTTTCTCCCGCCGTGCCGCCCGTCGCCAGCCGCCATGCCTCGCCCAGATTAGTCGCCACCAGCCCCACCAACACATAGGGCAGATACATGATGATCAGCTTCTTTGTTTTCTGGCTCATCGGTCACGCTCCTGGTGCTTCTCCCGCACCTTCTTCGGCGTGGCGGCAGTCAGGTCAATGAGCTTGTTCAGCGTCTTCCGAACGCTGGGGCGCTTCTGCTTGCTGAGTGCCTGGGCGGTATATTCCTTGTAGGCCGCTGTCAGCGCCGCCTCGTCACGGGCCTTAAAGAATACTGTGTAGCGGGGTGGGTCAACGGAGGCATCTTTGCGAATGGCGAAGTCCACACCGTATTTTTTCGCCACTCGTTCAAAACCTTTCAGCCCCGTTTGGGCGATGAGGATACTGTATACTCCTTGGTTCTGTCCAATCAGCTCCTGCACCGTCTGTTTCCCGTGGGGGACTTCGTCTTTTGCCGCCGCCTTTTTCGCCTTGCTTTTGGCGCAGTGGTTCAGGAACATCCGAAGCCCTTTCATAATGGTTCTGGCGGTCAGCTTGGTGGTGTTGATCGCCAGATTGACCGATCTGTTTTCTACTTCTTCCTGCAATGTTCATCATCTCCTCCCGGTGCGGAAGAAACAGAATTGCTGCCCCTTCCTCACAGCGGCAGCGCCCGGGCCGGCTGGCCGTCGCAGATAATGGTTTTGCAATGAGTCTCCAGAATGTGTCGAATCTGGCGCAACTCCTTCTGGTCCAGAGACACCGCCGCACTGCCCAGCGCGTCGAACACCACCGCCGTTCCGGTCAGGTACTGCCTGCCCGCTGCGGTGTGAATCGCGTCCGGTTTGCAGGCCAGCATCAGGTTCAGGTGCGGAAACCTGGCGACCACCTCGTCGCCCTCGAACACGTCCAGCACCTCCCGGCTGTCCTCGCGGGTCAGCACCTGCGGCCCCGCGCTTGGGTCAAGCACCAAAACCACCTGCTCGTTGCGCTCCGGGTGGCTGTTCACCTGAGTAAACAACAGATTCAAGTCGCCTTTCGCTTCAAAAATCATACGTTTCCACCTCCTTTTGCACTGATTTCAAGAGAAAAGCGTGAGCCGCCCTCATCGGGTCTGCTCACGCTTGCGCCGCTTTTGCCACTGTTCCAGCAGCTTGATGATGGTCTCCTCCATCTGCCGGTTGGTGTAGCTTTTCGGGAAATACTTCCGCAGGGAATCTGCTTGGAAAATCACCCGGTCCGCCGGTTCTTTCTTGACCTCGTTCATGAATTCACACATGGAATCCAGCGTCGCGGTTCCCTCCTGGCTCTGCTTTTTCAGCCGCTGGGCCTGGGAGAGAGAAGGGGTAGCCTGGGCGTAGTCCATCGCCTCCAGAAGCTGAGATTGTTCCTCCCGCGTCAAGTAGGAAAGTTCTACAGCCGGATTGAAGGCGATTTTCTTCTCGTCCACCATGTTCATCAGCGCCGGGATGAGGTTGGTCAGGCGGATATAACGCTTCACCTGTGTGCCACTTTCTCCTACATCAAGCGCTATTTTCTGAGCCGCTGTCAACTTCGGACCAACTTGGTCCGAAGTTAAATCTGACCGTATTCCTTGATGTTTCATCGCGTCCAGCTTCATCTTGTACGCCCACGCCCGTTCGCTGGGGAGGATGGCCTCTCGCTGGAGATTACTGTCAACCATTGCAATGATCGCTTCATCGTCGTCCATCTCCCGGACGATGACCGGCAGCGTCTCCAGCCCCACCAGCTCCGCCGCGTGACAGCGCCGGTGGCTGGAGATGATTTCGTAGCCACCGTCCGGGTCAGGCCGGGCCAGCAGTGGAGAGATGACCCCAAACTGGGAAATACTCTCCACCGTTCGGGTCATGGCTTCATCGTCCACCACCCGGAAGGGGTGGCCCTCGAAGGGGTGCAGGTCAGAGATGGGTATCTGCTGAACCTGCTCCTGTGCGGGTGTGTCTTTGCTTTCGACATCATTCGACAAAAATCGTCACCTCCATTTCTGCATGAATTTTTGAGGAAACCGAATCAGCACATGGGAACCACCTCCTTAACCGCCATAGAGCAGCTCTTTGACCATCGCCTGCTTGTCCCGCCCGATGGTTGTTCGCCGGTCTGTCCCGCGTACCTGCACCGGGGTACACAGCTCCAGCACCCGGCTGTAAATGCGGGCGTGGGCCACGTCCGAGGGATTGCGAATTTGGTTGATGGTCAGGTTGGTCGTGACGATCAACGGCTTGTTGGACTTGTACCGTTCGTCCACGACGGCGTAAACCTGCTCCATCGCGTAATCCGTGCTGCGCTCAATGCCCAGGTCATCGATGATGAGCAGCTCGTACTCTGCCAGCGAAGCGATGTACCGGTAACGCTGTTCCGAGTACATCCCGCCCATTTTATTCAGGATTTTGGAGAAGTTGGTCATGAGCACCGGGACGCCGGTCTCCAGCAGAGCATTGGCGATGCAGGCGGCGGTGAATGACTTGCCGGTCCCCACGTCGCCCCAGAGCAGCAGCCCCAGATTATTTTCCTTCATCTGCGGCCAGTTATCCACATACCGCCGCGCCATCTGGATGCTGGGGCTGTCCTCCGCGCTGGCGAACGTCCAATTTGCCAGCGCTGGCTCCTGGATGCCGCTGGTTTTCAGGCTGCGAATCCGGCTGCGCCGGTTCATCTCCGCCAGCTCCCGCAGGAAGGCTTCATCATCCTGCTCCATGTCCACACAATCGGTCATAAGCTGTCACCGCCTTCAAACGTGTAATTTTCGTGGCTGTACGCCGGTTTCGCCGGAGGTTTCTGCCTGTCATGTCTCGCCCAGCTCCGAATAGTGGCCAGGTGGCTCTTGTAGGTCTTGCCAGTGGAAGCGATATACTCCGACAGGCGCTCAATGCGTTGCTGGTAGTCCAACGGGAACTCTGCTTGTAAAGAAGAAAGCTCGGAATCTGACAAAAGCACGTTGCGATACTGCCCGTGTTGGTGGCGAGGCTCTTTCTCCTTCTTTCTTTTATTTGAGTCAGTATTTAATTCTTCTTTACTTAATTGTTCTTTATTTAATTGTGGCGGGTTTCCCGGACGCGGTTTCTCCGCATCCGGTTTTGCCGCATCCGGGTTCCCCGTGTTCGGTTTTACCGCATCCGGGTTCCCCGTGTTCGGTTTTACCGCATCCGGGTTTTCCGCACACGGTTTTTCCGTACACGGCGCATGGGGCATTTCATAGATGACGTACTCAATGCCACCCATCTTCCCGTCCTCTCGGCGGAGCTGGTGCCGCTCCAGATAGCCGCACTGTTCCAGTTCCTGCAAGGTCTTGACGATAGAATCCTTGCCCTCCTTGCAGATGGCCACCAACCCACGAACACTGTAATCCCAGCTTTCCGGCAGGCTCAGACAGAGGGATAGAAGGCCCTTTGCTTTCAGCGTCAGGTTCTGGTCGCGCAGGTGATAGTTGCACATGGTCGTATAGTTGGTGTTTTTTTCAACGCGAAATACTGGCATTTTTATTTCTCTCCTTTGCGGCGGCGGTTCTGGTTGTGCTTGCGGTAGGGGCAGCGCTTGTAGCGGCACCGAACGCCCCGACTCCCATGGATGTGATACCGGCAGAACCGGCAGTCCGGGAACTTTCCGTCCCGGTTCTTGTCGTACCAGACCTGGGCTTCGCCGTCCAGTGAATAGCCGTCCTGGGTGTAGTTGCGATTTTCCATCTTGGCATCCCTCCAGTTTGGTTTGGGCAAAAAGAAAGAGCGTACATCTGCCCCTTGGTGGGGCGATACACGCTCTATGTAAATCTGTATTCAGTTAATACGGTCAATTTTAGCCAAAAGCCGCAGGAATCTGCACCTTTTCAGCCTACTGAAATTCTATTCTTATTATGACACCACCGTCCTTGTGTACGGTAGACTTGGAGATCCCAAACTCCTTCGCGGCCATCCGCACGGTGGCCCGGTTCTCGATGATATACCGGGCCACTGCCGCAGCCCGTTCTTCCAAATCCTGCTTCATGGCAACCACTCCAGACCGCCGGGCGAAAAGCCCGGCTGTTGGAGCCTATGAGGGGAAGGGTAGGTTTATGACCAGACTTAGACTTCCCGCATTCTGCGTGCTTGTAGATGCTCCCACGCTACAAAGCGGTCAAAGTGCCACTTCAGGCTGGTAAGAACTGCATCTTTGAGAACTTCTGCCGGATATGCCGCCCGGTAACATTCCGCCGCGGGATTGGATTCCCCGTACCTGCAAATGAACTTCTTCCTGTCACGGCTGTAAGACCGCTTCCTTCCGCAGTGGGCGCACCGAAAAGCGTTGTACCGCTGAATCGTCTTGGGCTGGCTCTTATGATAGACGAGAAAGGTCTCCTG
>MSHH01000022.1:0-40320 GCA_001941075.1 Oscillospiraceae bacterium Zagget6
TATGGCCTTTAGGCCATGCGAGTCGCAAAGGGAAGGGAAGGGCGAAGCCCTGGAAGGGCCGCTTGACTGCGGAGGGAGAACAAGCGAAGCATGGTGGAGGGGTTTTCCGCCGAAACTACTGATAAAGCTGTTTTAAAGCGATAACCAATAAAAACGATTTCGCGCAAACGGTCCCTTTTACGGGGCCGCGCTGTCCCCCAATCGACAAAAAACCACAACTTTTTTATGATTTCGAGGTTCCGCCATGAAACCACTGACAACCGTATTGCAATCCCTCCCGGAATTCCGGGAGCTGACCGCCCAGCTGGACGCGGGCCGCAGCCCTGTGGCCATGGCCGGTTTGACCACGGTCCACCGGGCGCACCTGGTCGCCGCCCTGCGGGAGGCCACGGAGCGGCCCATTGTGCTGCTTTGCCCGGACGAGCAGGAGGGCAAACGGCTGCAAAGCGACCTGGCATTTTTCACCGGGGAGCCGGTGGAGCTGTTGGTGGGGCGGGAGTTCGTGTTCCACAACGCCACTGTCTCCCGCCAGTGGGAACACCAGCGGCTGCGGCTGCTGCGGGGGCTGCAAACCGGGCGGGTGCCGCTGCTGGTGGCTACGGTAGAGGGCCTGTTCCAGCGGACCATGCCGCCCGCCGTGCTAGAAAAAGCGGCGCTGACCCTGCGGCCCGGCGAACTGTACGAGACGGACGACCTGACCCGGCGGCTGGCCGCCGGAGGATACACCCGCTGTATGCAGGTGGAGGGGCCGGGACAGTTTGCCCTCCGGGGGGACATTCTGGACGTGTTCTCCCCCGCAGCGGAGGCCCCCGTCCGGGTGGAATTCTGGGACAACGAGGTGGACACCGTCTATTCCTTCGACCCGCTGACCCAGCGGCGCACCGAGCGGCTGGAGCGGGCGGAGCTGCTGCCTGCGGCGGAGACGCTGCCTCAGCTGGCTCCGGGCGGGGTGCTGGGGCTGGTGGAGGACATCGAGCGCCGAAAGCTCCGGGTGGAGAAGGCGTCCAAGTCCAAAAAGCGCAGTGACGCTACGGACTACGCCACTCTGCTGAACACGCTGGAGGAGGACAGCCGCCGTCTGGCAGACGGCACCGCGTTCCCGGCGTCTGACCGGTACATGGACCTCATCTACCCGGACTTCGCCTGTGGCGGCGACTACCTCCCCGCCGACGCCTGCGTTCTCTGGGCGGAGAGCAGCCGGTGCGTAGAGGCCGCCAATCACTACCTCTGGCGGCTCACCGAGGACATGGACGCGCTGTCCTCCTCCGGGGTGCTGTGGGCGTCTCAGGCCCGCTACACGGCCACGGTGGAGGAGATGGGGCGGCACCTGGGCCGGGAGTTCCCCTGCGTCTATTTGGATTCCTTCCAGACCTCTGTGCGGCCCTACGACGCCCGTGTGCTGCTGACGCTGAACTGCAAGCAGCTGCCCAGCTTCGGCTCCAGCCTGGAGACTGCCGCCTCCGACCTGGAGCACTACCAGCATCGCAATTACGCCTGTGTGGTGCTGTGCCAGAGCCAGGGCCAGGCCAAAAACCTGTCCGACCTGCTGCGGGAGCGGGACGTAAAGGTACAGCTGGATTTGGATTTAAAACAGCTGCCCCAGCCGGGCCAGACGGTGCTGTCGGTGGGCGGGGTGTCCTCCGGGTTTGAGTACCCCGGATTCGCCCTCATTACCGAGGGGACCGCTTTCCCCGCCCAGAAGCGGCGGGGAAAGTCCTCCCAAACCGCCACCAACCGGCAGAAGCTGCAATCCTTCACCGACCTGGTCCCCGGCGACCTGGTGGTCCACGAAAAGCACGGCATCGCCCGCTTTGTGGAGATGACCAAGATGAAGGTGGACGGGGTGGAGAAGGATTATGTGAAGCTCTCCTACGCCGGGGGCGACAGTCTCTATGTCCCCGCCACCCAGCTGGATATGGTCAGCAAGTATATTGGCGGCGGCGAGGGAGAGGACGGCAAGCCTACGGTTCGCCTCTCCAAGCTGGGCGGGACCGACTGGACCCGGGCCAAGTCCAAGGCGAAAAAGGCCACTCAGGACCTGGCAAAGGATTTGATTCAGCTCTACGCCGCCCGGCAGCGGCAGCCGGGTTATGCCTTCCACCCGGACGACCCCTGGCAGCAAGAGTTTGAGGACAAGTTTGAGTACCAGGAGACCGAGGACCAGCTGCGCTGCGTGGCCGAGGTCAAGGCGGACATGGAAAAGCCCATCCCCATGGACCGGCTGCTCTGCGGAGACGTGGGCTATGGTAAGACCGAGGTGGCGCTTCGGGCGGTGATGAAATGCGTGCTGGAGGGCAAGCAGGCGGCCATCCTAGTGCCCACCACGGTGCTGGCCAATCAGCACTACCAGACCGCTCTGCGGCGGTTTGAGGGCTTCCCGGTGCGCATCGCCCTCATCACCCGGTTCCAGACCGGCAAGGCCGCCAAGAACATCCTCCGGGACGCGGAAAACGGCCTCATCGACATCCTCATCGGCACCCACCGACTGCTGGCCAAGGGCTTGCGGTTCAAAAACCTGGGCCTGCTGGTGGTGGACGAAGAACAGCGCTTCGGCGTGGGACAGAAGGAGAAGCTCAAGGAGCGGTTCCCGCAAGTGGATGTGCTGACCCTCTCCGCTACCCCCATCCCCCGGACGCTGAACATGGCTCTCTCCGGCATCCGGGACATGTCTACTCTGGAGGAGCCGCCCCAGGACCGCCAGCCGGTGCAGACCTACGTGCTGGAGCACGACTGGGGGGTGGTCCTGGACGCCATCCGCCGGGAGGTGGGCCGTGGCGGTCAGGTCTACTACCTCCACAACCGGGTGGAGACCATCAACCAGACCGCCGTCCGCCTCCGGGAGATGCTGGACGACGAAAATATCCGCATGGGGGTGGCCCACGGCAGGATGACCCAGGAGGAAATTTCCGACGTGATGGACCAGGTGGTCCGCGGCGAGATACAGGTGCTGGTCTGCACCACCATCATCGAGACCGGCATCGACATCCCCAACGTGAACACCCTCATCATCGAGGACGCGGATAAAATGGGCCTGGCCCAGCTCCATCAAATTCGGGGCCGGGTGGGGCGCTCCAGCCGCCGGGCCTACGCCTACCTCACCTACCGCCACGGAAAAATTCTCTCTGACGTGGCCGCCAAGCGGCTGGCCGCTGTGCGGGAGTTCGCGGAGTTCGGCGCGGGGTACAAGATCGCTATGCGGGACCTGGAGATTCGCGGCGCGGGCAACCTGTTGGGTGCCCAGCAGTCGGGCAACCTGATGAGCGTGGGCTATGACCTGTATCTCAAGCTGCTGGAGGAGGCGGTGCTGGAGGAGCGGGGCGAGAAGCCCGTCCGCACCGAGGAGGTCACCGCCGACCTGTCCCTCCCTGCCAACATCCCCAACTGGTATGTCCCCGCCGCCGAGCAGCGGATGGACCTGTACCGCCGCATTGCCCGCATCCGGGAGGACCGGGACGCCGCCGACATGATCGACGAGCTGGTGGACCGCTACGGCGACGTGCCCGAACCGGTGGAGAACCTGGTGAACGTGGCGCTGCTGCGCAGCGCCGCCTCCAACTGCGGCGTCACCGACATCGCCCAAAAGGGAAACAACATCAACTTTGGCCTGCGGGAGTTCGACCTGAAACGGGTCTCCCGGCTGTGTACCGTGCCGGAGCTGAAAGGGC
The DNA here is from genome assembly GCA_001941075.1 of Oscillospiraceae bacterium Zagget6. Classification (GTDB taxonomy): domain Bacteria; phylum Bacillota; class Clostridia; order Oscillospirales; family Oscillospiraceae; genus Onthomonas. Next base: position 3,666 of record MSHH01000022.1, read on the forward strand.
GGGTGCTGGTCTCCCCCGGAGACCGGCCCAACGTGGCCCTGCGGCTGAAACCCGGCGAAAAGCCGCTGAAATGGGCCAGGCGGCTGGTGGACATTTATACCGAGTGCTGAAAAATCCCCTCGAACGCGCTGTTCGAGGGGATTTGTTGTGGTATGGTGATTTATTTCACCTTGATTTTAACCTTGGAGCTGTAGAAGGAGTGATAGCTCGTGCCGCTGATTTTGCAGTAGGACCGGATACGGACATAATAGGTCTTGCCGCTTTTCAGACCGGAGATCACCTTTTTCTTGTTGGTGGTCCCAACGATGGTGACGGTCTTGGCGTTGGAGAAGTCGGAGCTGGTGCTGTATTGGATCTGATACCCCCGGACGGATTTCAGCGCCGTCCAGGTGACGGTGATCTTCTTGGAGGAGCTGGACTTGACCGCCAGGTTGGACACCTTTTTGGGGACGATCTGAAAGGTCTTTTTCACCGTGCCGGTGTAGTTGCCCGTACCCTTGATGGTGATAGTGGCGGTGCCCACCGATTTGTTGCTGGAGTAGCTGACGGTATAATCGGTGCCTTTGGTCAGAGTAGTGCCGCTGTATTTCACCTTGGGGGTGGGCTTGATTTTGCTGCCGGTGTAGGTATAACGGGCGTTGATGGAGGAGATGGTGGCGTTGGAGAGCTTCCGGGCGGTGACCTTGAAGCTGTAGTCCAAAACAGTGTAAGTGGTTCCGCCCACTGTGGCCTCGATGACGTAGGTGTAGGACCCCACAGGCACCTGGCTGAACAGCACGTCCTCGTCCAGCTCGTACACGTCAAAGGTGGTGCTGTTGGGGGTGGCGGAGGCGCTGGTGACGGCCTTCCCGCTGCTGTTGTAGACCCCGGCGGTGACGCTGGTGATGGTAGAGGAGGCGGTGATGGTCCCCTTGAGGGTGAAGAGGGTGCCGTAGGTCATGGAGGTGCCGGGGGTGGTGTAGTCCGAGAGGACGGGGGCAGAGATGGAGGAAGAACTGTTGGAAGCGCTGCTGTTGCTGGAAGAGGTGCTGTTGGAGGAGACAAGGGCGCTGTAGAACGGCCAGTAGGAGTTTTTGGCCAGGTTGCCCCGGGTCTTGCTCTGGGTGGTCTTGTTGGCGGGCTGCTCGAAGTAGTAGCACCAGTAGTACCCCGCGTCATAGGCACCGGAGGCGGAGTTGCTGACCCCCTGTAAGTATTTCAGAATGTAATTATAGGTGCTGGTGCTCAGCTCGTAGGCCAGGAAGTTGAGCTGGCCGGTGACGGTTTTGTAGTTGTACCCGTTGCTGTTGCACCAGCTTTTCAGCTTGGTGTACCGGGAGCCGTTCCACTGGCACAGGCCGTAGCTGGTCAGGCCGTTGCTGTCGGTACACTTGGCGGTGGGCTTGAAGGCGGATTCGGCGTACATGTTGGCCATGATGCCGCAGGCGGCGGCGGTGTTCAGCCCCATCGTCCCGGTCAGGTAGGTGAAGATGGTGGTCTCATTGCTGTTGCCAGAGACGGTAGAGGAGCTGCTGGACATCGCGGTGACACCTACCAAATAGACGGCGATATAGGGCGCGTCCACCTCCACATCCAGCCCGTCCAGCAGCGGATAGGCGTCGGTGTCCCAGCTGGGGCTGAACTGGAAGTAGTAGTCGTTGGAGGTCTCGTAGTCGTCCAGACAGTACCAGGTGACGGGAATCTCCGTCACCTCACTGCTGTTGTCCAGATAGACCGGCAGAGTGGACGGCATGGACTCCAACAGGGTGTCCAGGTCGATTTTTTCCGCCAGGGCGATCTCCTGAGTCTCCAGCTCGCCAAAACCGGTGACAGTCCCGGCGGCGGCGGATTCCACAGCGGCGGCAGAGCTTGTCTCCGCCGCCAGGACCGGGGAAGCGGGGAGCAGAGTGACTGTCATGGCCAGGGCCAGGACAAAAGACAGCAAACGATGTGTGAATTTCATTGAAAACCTCCAATTTTTTATCAGGTTGGCACGGTGCGTTCTTTTTTCACGAAAACGTGTTTTTTTTACTCAGACCTTTTGTAGTATACCAGAGAGTTTGTGGTTATTCAATACTTTTTGGTCGCAAAAAAAGAAAAAAGAATCGTTTTTTTGTAAATTCCAGCATATTGAAGTGAAAAGTGTTTCACATATCCTGTTTTGTTTCCCCATACTGCTCCAAAAAGCTGTGTTCTTCGCCCCTTGTCTTATAGCCGGGGAAGGTGTCCAGCTGGACGCTGTGGATGGCCTTGAACACGTTCTGCTCCACCTGGGGAAAGTCCTTCCGCAGCTGCCGCAGCAGCTCCTTGACCTCCTGGCGCTTGCCCGGGACGGTCCCCTCCCCTGTCGCCTCGGTGAAGCGGCAGGCGCATTGGAGGAAGTGCAGGTCGTTGTAGTTCTTCCAGCGGATGATGTCGTCCTCGTGGATGCAGTACATGGGCCGGATCAGCTCCATGCCTGGGAAGTTGGTGGAGTGGAGCTTGGGCATCATGGCCTGGAGCTGGCCGCCGTAGAACATCCCCATGACGGTGGTCTCCACCACATCGGAAAAGTGGTGTCCCAGGGCAATTTTGTTGCAGTCCAGCTCCCGGGCCTTGCTGTAGAGGTGGCCCCGGCGCATCCGGGCGCAGAGGTAACAGGGAGAGTGGTCGGTGCGGTTAGCCACCCGGAAGATGTTGGTCTCAAACACGGTGATGGGCAGCTCCAACAGGGCGGCGTTGTCCATGATCTGCTGCCGGTTGGCGGGGGCATAGCCGGGGTCCATCACCAGGTAGACCAGTTCAAAGGGGAAGTCGCTGATCCGCTGGAGCTGCTGCATCAGCTTAGCCAGCAGCATGGAGTCTTTGCCGCCGGAAATGCACACGGCGATTTTGTCCCCCTCCGACACCAGCTCGTAGCGCTTCACGGCGGCGATGAAGGGGTTCCACAGGGTCTTGCGGTAGGTTTTGATGATGCTGCGCTCGATGCGCTGGCAGCGGGTCAGTTCTCTCGGCATGGGATGCGCCTCCTGTTGTTTTGGCTCCGTTTCTGCCCCATCATAGCGGATGAGACGGGATTCGTCAAGAGACAGCGGGCAAACAAGGCAAAAATCCGCCGGGAACTTTTTGCGCTGCTGAGAGGACGGGGGTCACATGATACGCCAAAAACCGTGGAAAAGGGTTTGTTTTCACTCGAACTAAGTTGGTTTTTGGTCAAACGTGGGAAAAGAAAGGGCAAAGGGAGGGAAAAACGCTTTTTCTCTCCGGCATTGCACAGGCGTTCTTGTGGAAAACCTTGTGGAAAAGGTGCAAATCTTTTTTTAACGGGAAAAATACACACCTGGGCCGTTAGAGGGCAAAAAATACACGTCTGAGTGGCAAAAAGAGAAAATTTTCCTCGTATTATTTTCACGGCTTTCCACAGACTGACGGTAAAAGGGAGGGAACACAGGATGAAACGAAAAGCATCCGCGCTGCTGGCAGCGCTGATTTTGTGGGCGGCCTGTCCTGCGGCACAGGCGGAGAACGCCGCCGAGCCGGTGGAGGTCTCCGCCAAGGCGTCGCTGCTGATGGAGCGTGAAACCGGCGCGGTCCTCTATGCCGAAAACGAGCATGAGCAGCTGGAACCTGCGTCGGTGACGAAGGTCATGACTATGCTGCTGGTGACGGAGGCGCTGGAGAGCGGGACGCTCCGGGAAGAGGAGCTGGTGACGACTTCGGAGTACGCCGCCGGGATGGGCGGCAGCCAGGTCTATTTGAAAGAGGGCGAGCAGATGACCGTCCGGGATATGCTCAAAGCGGTGGCGGTGGCCTCCGGCAACGACGCTGCCGTGGCCCTGGCGGAGCATCTGGCCGGGTCGGAGAGCGCCTTTGTGGATCGGATGAACCAGCGGGCGGCGGAGCTGGGCATGGAGGACACCCATTTCTGCAACTGCAACGGCCTGCCCGCAGAGGGACACGTGACCTCCGCCTACGACATCGCCCTGATGAGCCGGGAACTGCTGCGCCACGACCTGATCCGCAGCTATGTGGGCATCTGGATGGATTCCATCCGGGACGGAGCCTTTGAGCTTGCCAACACCAACAAGCTGATTTACTACTACGAGGGGGCCACCGGCCTGAAAACCGGTTCCACCGACAGCGCGGGGTATTGCATCTCCGCGTCTGCCCAACGGGACGGCATGGAGCTAATAGCTGTGGTGCTGGGCAGCGAGACCTCCGCTTTGCGCTTCGCCAGCGCCAAGGCGTTGCTGAACTACGGCTTTGGAGGCTATACCCTGGTGGATGTTACCCCGGAGGGACAGCTGCCCCAGGTGGCCGTCTCTCTGGGCGAGCAGGAGACCGTCTCCACCCGGCTGGACGGCAGCTGTAAAATCCTCGTAGCCAAGGGCGACGGGGACAAGGTAGGGGTCGAGCTGGAGACGGTGGAGAGCGTCGTCGCGCCCGTGTCTGCCGGGGACAAGCTGGGGACGCTGACCATCACCGTGGACGGCGAGGCCCGTCAGACGGTGGACCTGGTGGCCGGGGAGGACGTGGCCCGGCTGACCTACGGCGGCATCTTCGCCCGTATATTGGAAAAGATGACCATGCAGGCGGAATAGCTTGGTTGCGCCGCGCCGGAAAATCCCGGCGCGGCGGTACATCCTGCCGGATTATGTGGCGGCGCCTTTACAAATCCTTCAAAATTTGTTCTCGATTTGTCTACCATCTCTCCCCTGCCTTCTGTTATTCTATACTCGCAGGGAGCAAACAGGGCAAGGCTTCCCCGCTTGACATAGATTTCTCTCCTTTTCTTTCTTTTCTTCAACCTCCTTTCTTTTCTTTCTTTCTTTCTCTTTCTTTTCAAAGGCCGCCGCCGGAAGCGTTTCCCGCGGCGGTTTTTGATTCCGTTCCAAGAGCGAAGGAATTTTCCGCAATTTTTGCTTTTTCCGCTGCTTTTTTGAGAAATCCTCTTTTTTTGTGCCGCCTGATGTGTTATACTGTGTGGCACGAAAAAACGATTCGCGTTTCCGGCGGTCCTGCCGCCGTCTGTGTGTAAGAAGGTATCCTGTTATGAATTATCCTGACCGCGTTTTGATCAAATCCCGCGCCAAAAAGCAGGTGTTGGATCAGTCCTTTGGCATCCTGATGGTCAGCATTGCCTATCTGCTGCTGACGGAATGGATCTCCTCCATCGTCAGCCTGATCTGGACCAGCCCTCTGACCGCCATCAGCGACCGGTTCAGCGAGAGCATGGACACGCTGCTGGATCAGGTCGCCGCCCAGGGCAGCATCTCTGACGCAAGCGTCAACATGGCGCTCAGCTCCGCCATGACCTACGCCCGGCAGCTATTGGCCCAGCCGCAGCAGGAGGTTTTGCTGTTCGTGTTTTTGCTGCTCTACCTCTACACCGTGGTGATGGGGTACGGGTTCAGCTTCTACGCCATGCGCACCGCCAGAGGGGAGCGGCTGGGTACCGGCTCTCTGTTTGACACCCTGTGGATGGCGGGAAAAATCATTCTGCTGAGCCTGCTGCTCACCGTGCTGGTGGGCGTGGGTGTGGGTTTCTTCATCTTCCCCGGCGTTTTCATTTATTTCAGCACCCTGCTGGTGCCCTATGTGCTGCTGGACCACCCGGAGATGTCCATCTTTAAGGCGATATCCGCCGGCTGGCGGATGTCTAAAGGTCACCGGGTCCAGCTGTTCACCCTGGAGTTCTCCTTCATCGGGTGGGACCTCCTGGGCCTGCTGGCCACCAACGTGGGCTATAATGTGGGCTGGGTGTTCTTCAGCAGCGACAGGCTGGGAACGATCCTGAGCCTGCTCTGTTACACGGTGGTCTATGCCTTTGTGCTGCCCTACCGGGAAATCGCCCTGGTGCATTTTTATGACACCATCCGGCCCCAGGACCTGCGGGTGGAGGAGACGCCGGTGAAGGCAGACAATTAAAAGAGCAAAACGAAAAGGCTGCACCGAACCAAATTCGATGCAGCCTTTCTTTTTGTGTTTTTACGCTGATTGCTCAATCCGCCACGTAGGGCAGCAGTGCGATCTGACGGGCGCGCTTGATGGCGACGGTCAGCTGACGCTGGTGCATGGCACAGGTGCCAGTGGTGCGGCGGGGCAGGATCTTGCCGCGCTCGGAAACATAGCGGCGCAGCTTGGCGGCGTCCTTGTAGTCGATCTGCTGGACCTTGTCCACGCAGAAGTTGCAGACCTTCCGGCGCTTGCGGCTGCGATTGCCTCTATCGTAAGCCATATCGAAAACCTCCTCAATCGTAGGAATAGAACCCGTTTATCAGGCTCGTTTAGAACGGCAGTTCGCCGTCATCATCGTTCAGTTCCGCGAACTCGTTGGCCACAGGCGCCGTGTTGTTGGGCGTATAGGCGGAAGGGGCGGAATAAGTGGATTGGGCCGGCTGCTGGGCAGAATACCCACCGGCGTTGTAGTTGTTGTTCTGCTGACCATAGCCGCCGCCGGTTTCCTGCCGGGAGCCGGCGAAATTGACGTTTTCCGCCACGACCTCGGTGGAATAGCGCCGATTGCCCGCGTTGTCGTTGTACTCCCGCACCTGGAGGCGGCCATCCACCAAAATCATGCTGCCCTTGGTGAAGTACCGGCTGATGAACTCAGCGGTCTGCCGCCAGGCGACGATGTTGATGAAGTCCGCGTTCTGGGCGTTGGGGTCCTTGCTCCGGTAATCCCGGTTGCAGGCGATGCGGAAAGAGGCCACAGCCGTCCCGCTCTGGGTATGGCGCAGCTCCGGGTCCGCCACCAGGCGGCCCTGTAAAATCACTCGATTTAACATGATGCGCTCCCTTACTCCGCCTGCTCGACCACGATGGAACGGATCACGCCGTCGGTGATGTTGTAGTTCCGGGTCAGCTCAGCGGGGAAATCCGGGGCGGAAGTGAAGGTCATCAGAGTGTAGTAGCCCTCGACCTTGTGGTTGATGGGATAGGCCAGCCGACGCTTGCCCCACTCAACCACTTCGCCCAGGGTACCGTTCTGCTCTACCAGACCCTTGAACTTCTCCACCAGGGCGGCGATGCCGTCATCCCCCAGGGAAGTATCCGCGATGAAAATCGTCTCGTAATTGCCAGTAACCTTAGCCATGTGATTTGCACCTCCTTATGGACATATGGCCTCTGCCTCTTGCAAAGGCAAGGATTCTGCCGCATTGTTCTTGAATTGCAGCTTTTCCATTATATATGGCTTTTTTGTTTTTGTCAACAAATTTTTGACTTTTTTACAGAGAAAAACTCCCCTTCCCGGAGCCGGGAGGGGAGTAAGGATGGTTTGGTTACGCCTTGGGGTCCTCTTCCACCACGCCCTTCAATCCGGCGGCCAGCCCTGCCAGCCCCTGAATTTCGGAGGGGATGATGATCTTGGTGGCCTTGCCGTTGGCGGCGGCCTGGAACGCCTCCAGGGACTTGAGCTTGACCACCTGCTCGTTGGGAGCGGACTCGTTCAGCAGGCGCAGGGCCTCGGCCTGGGCGGTCTGCACCTTGATGATGGCCTCGGCCTGGGCCTGGGCCTCCAGCAGACGGGCCTCCTTCGCGGCCTCCGCCCGGAGGACCTGGGCGCGCTTTTCGCCCTCGGCCTCACGGATCTGGCTTTCCTTCTGGCCGTCGGCCCGGAGGATGGCCTCACGGCGCTCCCGCTCCGCCTTCATTTGGCGCTCCATGGCGTCCCGGATGCCCTGAGGCGGGGTGATGTTCTTGATTTCCACCCGGTTGACCTTGATGCCCCAGGGGTCGGTGGCCTCGTCCAGAATGGCCCGCATCTGGGTATTGATGAGGTCGCGGCTGGTCAGGGACTGGTCCAGCTCCAGGTCGCCGATGATGTTCCGCAGGGTAGTGGCGGACAGGTTCTCAATGGCCCGCATGGGGGACTGTACGCCGTAGGTGTAGAGCTTGGGGTCGGTGATCTGATAGAACAGGACGGAGTCCACCTCGATGGTGACGTTGTCCTTGGTGATGACGGGCTGGGGTTCAAAGTCGGCCACCTGCTCCTTCAGGGAGATGGGACGGCTGACCCGCTCCAGGAAGGGAATCTTGATGTGGATGCCCACGCCCCAGACGGCGTAGAACGCGCCCAGCCGCTCCACCACGCGGGCTTCGGCCTGGCGGACGATGACCAGGTTCCGGGCCACCAGAACGGCCAGCAGAATTAAAATGACGACGAGAACGACAAAGAACATGGCAAAGCTCCTTTCTGATGTGGAAAAGGGTTATTGAGTGTCGGAAGGTGCGGTTTCCGTCTCCGGGCGGACGATGACCCGCACACCCTCGATGCGGAGGATGGTGACGTGGACGCCTGCGGAGATGGGAGCGCCGCTGTCGGACCGGGCGGACCAAATCTGACCGGACACCTTGACCTGGCCCTTGGCGGCATAGTTGTCGATGGCCTCGGTGACGATGCCGGTCTTACCCAGGATGCGGTCGGCGTTGGTGGGGGTGAAGCCCTTCTTCTGGAACATGCGAGTGGCCAGGGGGCGCATCAGCAGCAGCGTCACCAGAGACACCACCGCGAACACAAACAGCTGTATCCACAGGTTGTCGATGAACAGCGACACCAGCAGGGCCGCCAGCGCGCCCAGGGCGAACCACACCGAGCTGAGGCTGACGGTGACGCCCTCCAACACGGCGAAGAACACCAGCAGGATCAGCCAGACCACAGGGGCGGAGAGGGAGAATAGCTGCATGAAGGGAAACCCTCCTTTCGTGGAGATAGACCGATAGAGAGGCGGATTCCTCCCTGTATGGAATAGGATAACACAAGTCAGTGATAAAGTCCAGAAAAGAAGATTGCAATTCGGTTAAAATTTGGGTATACTGATTCTAAATTTGACAGAAAAACAGCGTCTGCCCGCAAGTCGGCGGATACAAGGAGAAATCGACATGAATCACATAAAACTGGAGGTCCCCTGCCTGTTGGGGCTGGAAAAGCTGGTGGCCGACGAGATGAAACGGCTGGGGATGGCGGAGGTCCGGGCGGAAAACGGACGGGTCACCTGTCGGGGGACACTGGCGGACATCCCTCGGCTGAACATCAACCTGCGCTGTGGGGCCAGAGTGCTGGCGGTGCTGGCGGAGTTCCCCGCCACCTCCTTCGAGGAGCTGTTTCAAGGGGTGAAAGCTGTCCCCTGGCAGGACTGGATCCCCAAAAACGGCGAGTTCCCCGTGAAGGGGTACTCCATCAACTCCCAGCTCCACTCGGTTCCCGCCTGCCAGTCCATCGTGAAAAAAGCCGCCTCCGCCAAGCTGGGGGAGGTCTACGGGACGGAGTGGCTGCCGGAGGACGGCCCGCGGTATCAAATCCGGTTCTCCATCATGAAGGACCAGGTGCATGTCTGCCTGGACACCAGCGGCGAGGGCCTCTACAAGCGGGGCTATCGGGCGGTGAACAACGGCGCGCCTCTGCGGGAGACGCTGGCGGCGGCCATGGTGCTGCTGACCGGCTACCGGGGGCTGGACCCTTTCTGTGACCCCTTCTGTGGGTCGGGGACCATCCCCATCGAGGCGGCGCTCATCGCCAAAAACCGCGCTCCGGGACTGAACCGCACCTTTGCCGCCCAGAAGTGGGCCGGGCTGCCCCAGCAGAGCTGGATGGACGCGGCAGACGAGGCCATCAGCAAGGAATATGACCGGGTCTATGACATCTGGGGCGGGGACATCGACCCCCGCAGCGTGGAGATCGCCCAGGCCAACGCGGTCAAAGCCGACGTGGAGGACACCGTTCGCTTCGAGGTCTACGACGCCCGCCGGTTTTACAGCACCGCCCCCTATGGCCGCCTGGTCACCAACCCGCCTTATGGCGAGCGGCTGATGGAAAAGGACGAGGTCACGGAGCTGTACCGGGCCTTCGGTCATACGGTGCGGCTGCTGCCGGAGGGGTGGCGCACGGCCATTCTCTCCAGCCACACGGAGTTTGAGGACGCCTTCGGTCAGCGGGCCAAAAAGAAACGGAAGCTCTATAATGGTATGATCAAATGCGACCTGTTTATGTATGGGAAAGTTTAGTCCCCCTGAAAACCGGTCAAAAAAACACGCAGGCTGCAAACCTGCGTGTTTTTTACGTTCAGGATTTCATTGCTAATTGCTCATTGCACATTGCAAATTGTTCACAGGTCCCGAATGGCGTCCTTCATTTCCTTCACGAACCGGGACACCGGCTCCACGGCCTCCCGGCCATACTGCCCGATGAGCCGGACGATGGCGGAACCCACGATGACGCCGTCGGCGGACTGGGCCATCTGCCGGGCGGTCTCCGGGTTGGAGATGCCGAAGCCAATGCAGGCGGGGATGTCCTTCCCCTCCTTGACCAGCCGCACCATAGCGGCCACGTCGGTGGTGATTTGACTGCGCACGCCGGTGACGCCCAGAGAGGACACGCAGTAGACGAAGCCCTCCGCATCGGCGGCGATGGTCTTGATGCGCTGGTGGGAGGTGGGGGCGATGAGGCTCACCAGCTCCAGACCGTACTTCCGGCAGGCGGGGGCGAAATCCCCTTTTTCCTCGAAGGGCACGTCGGGGAGGATCAGCCCCTGCATTCCCGCTTCTGCGGCGCGGGCGCAGAACTTTTCGGTTCCGTAATGGTACACCACGTTGGCGTAGGTCATGAACACCATGGGGACAGTGAGACCGTCCTCTTTCCGCAGGGTCTCCGCCAGGGCGAACACGTCGTCGGTGGTGCAGCCGTTGGAGAGGGCGCGGAGGTTGGCTCCCTGGATGACGGGGCCTTCGGCGGTGGGGTCAGAGAAGGGGATGCCCAGCTCGACTAAATCCGCGCCGTTTTCCACCATGGCGCAGACCAACTTGCGGGTGGTCTCCAGGTCGGGGTCCCCGCAGGTGATGAAGGGGATAAAAGCCTTGCCGTTCTGGAAGGCGTCAGCAATTTTAATCATCATACAGTTCCTCCCCCCGGTAGCGGGCCATAGCCGCGCAGTCCTTGTCACCACGGCCAGAGAGGGTGATGACGATGATTTGGTCTTTGCGCATGGTCGGGGCAATTTTGATGGCGTGGGCCACGGCGTGGGCCGACTCGATGGCGGGGATGATGCCCTCGGTGCGGCTCAGGTATTCAAAGGCGCAGACGGCCTCCTCGTCGGTGACGCCCACATACTCGGCCCGGCCAATGTCGTGGAGCCAGGCGTGTTCCGGCCCCACGCCGGGGTAGTCCAGCCCGGCGGAGATGGAGTACACCGGGGCGATTTGGCCGTATTCGTCCTGGCAGAAGTAGCTCTTCATGCCGTGGAAGATACCAAGGCTGCCGGTGTTGATGGTGGCGGCGGTCTCCCAGGTGTCGATGCCCCGCCCGGCGGCCTCGCAGCCGATGAGCTTCACGTCCTTGTCGTCGATGAAGTGGTAGAAGGAGCCGATGGCGTTGGAACCGCCGCCTACGCAGGCCATGACTACGTCGGGCAGACGGCCCTCGGCCTCCAAAATCTGCTGCTTCATCTCCTGAGAGATGACGGCCTGGAAGTCCCGGACGATGGTGGGGAAGGGATGGGGACCCATGCAGGAACCCAGCAGATAGTGGGTGTCGGCGATGCGGTTGGTCCACTCCCGCATACACTCAGAGACGGCGTCCTTCAGGGTGGCGGTGCCGGTCTCCACGCCGTGGACGCGGGCGCCCATCAGCCGCATACGGAACACGTTCAGGGCCTGGCGCTCCATGTCCACCTTGCCCATGTACACGTCGCACTCCATGCCCATATAGGCCGCGACGGTGGCGGTGGCGACACCGTGCTGCCCCGCGCCGGTCTCCGCGATGAGGCGGGTCTTGCCCATCTTCTTGGCCAGCAGTGCCTGGCCCAGGGCGTTGTTGATTTTATGCGCGCCGGTGTGGTTCAGGTCTTCCCGTTTCAGGTAGATTTTCGCGCCGCCCAGGTCTTTGGTCATTTTCTCCGCATAGTAGAGGTTGGAGGGGCGGTTGGCGTAGTTGGTGAACAGCTCGTGCAGTTCCGCCTGGAACTGCGGGTCGTCCTTAAAATGGTTGTAGGCGTCCTCCAGCTCGATGACAGCGTTCATCAGCGTCTCCGGGATGTACTGTCCGCCGTGGATGCCGAAGCGTCCGTTTGACATAGGGGGGTCACTCCTTTGTGAGAGGTTTTAGGGAAATGGAACATCGCTAAGAAAAAGTTTCTGCTTTATTGAGTAAAAGTGCAGCCCAGACGATATGCGCTATCCCCCTTGCCTCCCCTGAAAGGGGAGGGGGACCATGCGAAGCATGGTGGAGGGGTTTTCGGTCAGAAAGATTGCCGAAGCAGATTCAAAGGGATAAACAGAAAAAAGGGGAAGGAAACCGTTCCCTCCCCTTTTGTGTTGTTGTGGAAAAAACTCAGCCGAAGCGCCGCACGGCCTCCACCGCCGCCAGAATTTTGTCCCGGTCCTTGACCTTGTCGGTCTCCACGCCGCTGGAGATGTCGATGCCCCAGGGGTGGACCGCCTCGATCGCCTGCGGAATGTTCTCCGGGGTCAGCCCGCCGGCCAGGATGAAGGGCCGCTCCACGTTCTGGACGATGGACCAGTCGAAGGTCTCGCCGGAACCGGCGCCGGAGTCCAGCAGGATGTGGTCGGCGGCGGAGTTGACGGCGTAGGGAATGACGGACGGGTCGTGAACCTGACAGGCCTTGATGACGGGCTTGCGGGCCATCATCTGGACGCTGGTGATGTACTCCTCGGACTCAGTGCCGTGGAGCTGAACCATGTCCACGATGCCCTGCCGCAGGGCCACCACCACGTCGGAAAACCGGTCGTTGACGAACACGCCCACCAGAGGAATGTTGGGGTCCAGGCGCTTGCGCAGCAGCTTGGCCTGGTCGAAGTCGATGCCTCTCCAGAACCGGCGGCACAAAATCACACCGGCGTAATCGGGCTTGGCTTCGTTGACAAAGTCCACGTCCTCCACGCGGCGCAGACCACAAATCTTGATTTTTGTTGACATAGAGATCCCTCGATACACAGGTTACTGTGACAGCTTAAAAACGTACCTCTATATTATACACAGGCCCGTCGGGGATTGCAAACAACAAATGTACTAAAAACAACCAGTCAAATTCCCTTCAATTCATTCATCATGGCTTTTTTATTCATAGATTTCATAAAAGTTTCGCCGATGAGGACCGCATTGGTCCCGTTTTCTTCCAGAACCTGCACGTCGGCTCTGGTCTGGATGCCGCTTTCCGAGACGAACAGGACGGAGGGGGGAACCATCCTGCGGTAACGGGTGGAGTTGTGGACATCCACGGTGAAGTCTTTCAGGTTGCGGTTGTTGACGCCGACGATTTTCGCGCCGGAGGCCAGGGCGGTCTCCACCTCGGCCTCGTCGTGGGCCTCTACCAGCGCGTCCATGCCCAACGATTCCGCCAGCAGCCGCCAGCGGCGGAGGGTATCCCCGTCCAGCAGGGAGCAGATGAGCAGCACCGCCGACGCGCCCAGGGTCTTGGCCTCGTAGATCATGTATTCGTCGATGGTGAAGTCCTTGCGCAGCACCGGGAGGGAGACGGCGCTGGCGATTTCCCGGACGTACTCGTCCCGGCCCAGGAACCACTTGGGTTCCGTCAGGCAGGAGATGGCGTCGGCTCCGGCGGCCTCGTACTCCCGGGCGATGTCCAGATAGGGGAAGTCCGGGGCGATGAGACCTTTAGAGGGGCTGGCCTTCTTCACCTCGCAGATGAAGGAGACGCCGGGGGCGGCCAGCGCCCGGCGGAAGGGGTAGCCGGTGCTGGCGTCCAGGGCCTCAGCCTCCGCCCGGACCTGCTGGAGCGGGCGCAGACGCTTCTTTTCCGCCACAAGCTGCCGGTTGTGGGCGGCGATGGTGTCGAGTATGGTGGCCATCAGGCGTTAGGGGACTGGGCGATGAAGGCTTTCATGGTGGCGAGCGCCGCGCCGGAGTCGATCAGCTCCTTGGCCCGCTCCACGCCCTCGGCCAGGGTTTCCACCTTGTGGTCGATGTAGAGACCGGCGGCGGCGTTCATCAGCACCGCGTCCCGCTTGGGGCCGGTGAGCTTGCCGGAGAGGATGTCAGTGGTGATCTGGGCGTTCTCGGCGGGAGTGCCGCCCAGCAGGTCGGCCTTGGTGCCGCGCTTCAGGCCGAAGTCCTCCGGCTGGATGGTGTAGGTCTGGTACTTGCCGTTGTCGAACTCGCAGATTTTGGTGGGGCCGCAGATGGAGACCTCGTCCAGCTTATCCATACCGTAGACCGCCAGACCACGGGTGGTACCCAGACTGGTCAGCACACGGGCCAGCGGCTCCAACAGATACTCGTCATAGACGCCCAGCAGCTGCATTTCGGGGCGGGCGGGGTTGGTGATGGGGCCGAGGATGTTGAACACGGTGCGGAAGCCCAGCTCCTTGCGGATGGCCCCCACGTACTTCATGGAGGTGTGGTACTTCTGAGCGAACATAAAGCAGGCTCCCACGTCCTTTAGCAGGCGGACGCAGGTCTCTGGGTCCTGCTGGATGTTAGCCCCCAGCGCCTCCAGGCAGTCAGCCGCGCCGCAGCTGGAAGAGGCGGCCCGGTTGCCGTGCTTGGCGACCTTGACGCCGCCCGCCGCCAGCACAAACATGGTGGTGGTGGAGATGTTGAAGCTGTGGGCGCCGTCGCCGCCGGTGCCGACGATTTCGAGGGTCTTCATATCGCCGGTGTCCAGGGGGATGGCCTTATCCCGCATGGCGGCGGCGCAGCCGGAGATCTCGTCGATGGTCTCGGCCTTGGTGCTCTTGGTGGACAGGGCGGCCAGGAACGCGGCGTTCTGGGTGGGAGTGGTCTCACCGCTCATGATCTCGCTCATAACGGCGTAGGCTTCTTCATAGGTCAGGTCCTGTTTGTCAACGATTTTGGTGATGGCTTCTTTAATCATAGTGGTGTTCCTCCCGGTAAGAAATTGCTTTAATATGTGATGGCCCTTGGGGGTCAGGATGGACTCAGGGTGAAATTGCAGGCCGTAGACCTCGTACTCCCGGTGCCGGACGGCCATGATTTCGCCGTCCTCGGTGGTGGCGATGACCTTGAGGCAGGAGGGGATGGTCTCCGGCACGGCGGCCAGGGAGTGGTAGCGCGCTCCCTCGATGACGTGGGGCAGGCCAAAGAAGATGGGGGTGCTCAGGTCCAGGATGATGTCGGACTTTTTGCCATGCATCAGCTCCTTGGCGTAGGAGACGGTGGCCCCAAACGCTTCGCAAATGGCCTGGTGGCCCAGGCACACCCCCAGGATGGGGATTTTCCCGGCGAAGTGCCGCACCACGTCCTCACAGATGCCCGCCTGACTGGGCCGTCCGGGGCCGGGAGAGAGGATGATGTGGCTGGGTTTCAGAGCTTCGATTTCCTCCAACGTGATTTTATCGTTGCGCACCACCCGGATGTCCGGGTTGATGGAGCCGATCAGCTGATACAGGTTGTAGGAAAAGCTGTCGTAGTTGTCAATCAGCAAAATCATCAGTCAATGCCTCCCTCACTCTGTTTCACGGCGTTGACCACTGCCGCCGCCTTGTTGATGCACTCCTGGTACTCGTTTTCCGGCACGGAGTCAGCCACGATGCCCGCGCCGGAGCGGACAAAGACGGTGCCGTTCTTCTTGAAGGCCAGGCGGATGGCGATGCAGGTGTCCAGGTTGCCGGTGAAGTCGATGTAGCCGATGGCCCCGCCGTAAATGCCCCGCTTGTTGTTCTCCAGTTCGTTGATGATTTCACAGGCGCGGATTTTGGGCGCGCCGGAGAGGGTGCCGGCGGGGAGGACGCAGCCCACTGCGTCCAAGGCGTCGCAGTCGTCCCGCAGCTCTCCCCGGACGGTGGAGCCGATGTGCATGACGTGGGAATACCGCTCGATGCCCATGTACTGCTCCACCTGGACGGTACCAAACTTGGACAGGCGGCCAATGTCGTTGCGGCCCAGGTCCACCAGCATATTGTGTTCGCTGCACTCCTTGGGGTCGGCCAGCAGGCTCCGCTCCAGGGCCAGGTCCTCCGCGTCGGTCTTGCCCCGGGGACGGGTCCCCGCCAGGGGGAAGGTGTGCAGTACGCCGTCCTGGAGCTGTACCAGCGTCTCCGGGGAGGCCCCTGCGATCTCCACGTCGTCGCTGACGATGTAGAACATATAGGGGGAGGGATTGGTGGCCCGCAGCAGCCGATAGGTGTCGAACAGAGAACCCTCCGCCTCCACCTGAAGCCGGTTGGACAGCACCACCTGGAAGATGTCGCCCTCGTAGATGTAGTGCCGGGCTTTTTCCACCATGGCGCAGTACTGCTCTTTGTTGAACAGGGGCTGGAACTCGCCCTTGAGCTTCAGGGGTTTGTTCTGCTTGGGGGTGCCGGTCTTGATGAGGGTCACCATCTCGTCCAGCTCCAGCAGCGCCCGGCGGTAGTTCTCCTCGATGGAGTCGGTTTTAGCGTTGACGATGACGGTGATGGTCTGCTTGTAGTTGTCGAAGCACACCAGCTTGTCGAACAGCATCAGGTCTACGTCTTTAAAGTTGCCGGGGTCGTCGCTGTCCAGATTCAGGGAAGGCTCGGCGTACTTGATGTAGTCATAGGAGAAGTAGCCCATCAGCCCGCCGGTGAAGGGGGGCATCCCCTCGATTTTGGGGGCGCGGTTCTCGTCCACGATTTGGCGGATGAACTGGGCCGGGTCGTCGGTGGGGACGGTCATGGTCATGCCCGATTTGATGGTGACCACGCCGTTGGTGCAGGTGAACTCCAGCTTGGGGTCGTAGCCCAGGAAGGTGTAGCGGCCCCAGTGTTTGGTCTGCTCGGCGGATTCCAGCAGGAAACAGTGGCGGCTGACCGATTTCAGAATGCGGAGCATCTCCACGGGGGTGCGGATGTCAGAGAGAATGGTGCGGGCCACGGGAATGGACCGGTAATCCGGGGCCAGGGCCTCGGCCTCCTCCAGGGAGGGGAAATAGGTTTTCATAGTCGGATGGACCTCCTTTTGGGGTGCTGTCCAAAATCAAGAATAAAAAAACCGTCCATGAGAGGTAAATCTCAAGGACGGATAACCCGCGGTGCCACCTTGTTTTGCAGAAATCCTGCACACTCGTGGAGTACTACCATACTCCCGGCCTTTGACGCAGACCATACGTCGCAGTATACTGAGGAAAGCTCCCGTTCGCTGCGCCCTCAGTGGACCATTGTGACACGCGGTTGCTGCCGACATCCCAGCGCCGCCGACTCTCTGTGAGTACCTCTCGCGTCTTTACTTCCACCTCAACGGTTTTATGCTCCCGGATCTGCCGCTGGCGCGGCAAAAAGGAACACATCTATGGACGGTATGAAATTGAACGGGATTAGTATAGCAAAGGAATCCTGATTTGTCAAGTGCAGGAGAAGGCTTTTTTGTGGAGAACGTGCAATGGACGGACTTCCCGCCCCATTGCTCATTGCACATTATCACACCACTGCCATCAAAATCGGCACGGTGAAAATACATAAAATGGTAGTCATAATGATACCCGCAGAGCAGGTGGTGCAGTCCAGCCCCTTCTGGGTGCCAAGAATCAGCGGCATATTGCCCACTGGCATCCCGAACATGACCATGCACACCGGAATCAGGTCGTTGGGGACGGGCAGCAGCCGCAGCACCGGCAGCAGCGCCAGAGGGATGACCAGCAGCTTCAAAACGGAGAACAGGTAGAGCTTGGCGTTGCCAAAAATCTGCTTCAAACTGGCCTGAGCCACCGTGTAGCCGATGGTGACCAGTGCCATGGGAGAGGCCACGTTGCCAAGGTAGGTGACGGCGGTGGCGATGAAATCGGGGACGGTGATGCTGAACACCATCACCAGCATGGCGCAGATGCACAGCAGGTTGGCGGGGGTGACCACGGCTTTCAGGGAGGCCAGGGAGAAATTCCCCTCCATCAGCGCCACGCCGTAGGTGTAGAAAATCAGGTTGTATACCAGGGTGAACTCGGTGACGTAGACCACGTATTCCGCGCCCAACACGCAGCTGACCACCGGGATGCCGATGAACCCCAGGTTGGAAAAGACGAACATCAGCTGATACATTTTTCGCTGGAAGGGGTCTTTGTCGAAGAAGGGGGAGAGCACCATCCCGATGAGGATAAACACCGCGAACATCCCCACGGCCACCAGAGCGATGACGCCCATTCGGTCCAGGGGGATTTTCCCCACGGAGCTGATGGCGCTGGACAGGGCCAGCAGAGGGTTGAAAATGCTGACGATCATGGAGGAGAGCTTGGTGCAGGTGTGGCCGTCCAGCATCCCCTGCTTGGCGGCGATGAAGCCAGCCCCCATCATAATGACGAGTGACAGCATTTGGAAAAACACGGTGATGAGCAGTAACATGGCGGTTCGTCTCTTTTCTCGTGCAAACAGCCCCGCCGAAAGACGGGGCTGTTTGGAACAGTAATATTGGGGTAAAATTGCTTACTTCTCGTCCTTCACCAGGGCGAAGGAGAACTCGGCGGTGACGGACAGCTTGCCGTTCACATAGCCCTTGGCGGCGCACCAGTAGAAGGGGCCTTTGTGCTTGGTGACGGTGCTTTCACTCTCCAGAGTGTCGCCGGGCTTCACGGGGCTTTTGAAGCGCACCTTATCCAGGCTGGTGAACATGGGGGTCACGTCAGGGGTGGCGAGACCGGCCAGCAGCACACAGGCGCCCTGGGCCATCATCTCGCACAGGATCACGCCGGGGACCACGGGGTTGCCGGGGAAGTGACCCTTGAGGAACCACTCCTCGCCGGAGACGTGATATTTGGCGTGGGCCACGCCGTCCACCACCTCGGCCTCCTGCACCAGCAGCATATTGTCCCGATGGGGGATGATTTTCTTAATTTCTTCCTGATTCATGGTTTTTATTCCTCGGTTTTGGGTTCTTCTTCGTCATCTGCGGGAGCTTCCTCAGGTGCGGGTTCCTCGGCATCTGCCTCGGCTTCGACCTCATCCTTCTTGGGGAACAGGGCGGACAGGGCGTTTCTGCCCTTCAACAGGCCCATTTTGCCCAGGGAGACCCCGGCCTTGGCGGTGTTGACGACGGCTTCGCCGGTTTTCTGTGCGGCCTGACGGACCGCGCCGGTGTTCAGCTTGACCGCTTCCTCGGCATCCTCTTCTTCCTCCTCCGGTTCTTCCGCAGGCTCGTCGTCCTCTTCCTCTGAGGGGGCTTCTTCCTCCGCAGGAGCCTCTTCCTCCTCGGCGGGAGCGGCTTCCTCAGCGGTTTCAGCGGCTTCCACAGGCTCCTCAGCCTCGGCAGCTTCTTCTACCTCGGCGTCCACAGGCTCCTCACCGGCGGCGGCGCGCTCGTCCCGCTTGGTCTTGATGAACTCGGCGGCAGCGGCGGCGCTGGCCTTGATGCTGTCGCTGAACGCAGCGGCGGCCTTGGAAGCGGCGTTCTTCACGTCCTCAGCGGTGACGGTGGGAGCGCCTTCTCCTTCGGGGCAGGGAGGCACGGGAGGCATGGGAGGAGCGGGAGGGGCCAGACGCAGGTGGACGGAGTTGTTCTTTTCGGCGTACTCCAGCTCGGCTACGCCGTTTTCCTTCATAAAGTCAACCAGTTCCTTCAGTTCATCCAGTTTCATGGTGTACATTCCTTTCCTTGTGTGTGTAAATATAGACAGCGGTGTTGTGTGTGCCGCCGTTGGGACGGGATGATTCATTATCGCACACCGGAAAGTAACGGCGTGTGAACGGAAGATGAAATTCCGATGAAAAAGCGCTGAAAATAAATTTAGGCCAGTCCTTTTATTCAGTCGTGTGCCTGAAACCCCTCCGCCACCGCCTAAAGGCGGCGGCCCTCCTCCCCTTTCAGGGGAGGCAAGAGGGGATAGTGCTTGTTGCCTGATGTCAGTTTTGTTCGACAGATGTTGGATTTTTGGTAGAAATAGCCTCTTTCTAGTCACTAATCACTAGCTACTAGCCACTAGAAAACCGATGTCAAACCTTCCTAAAAGCCAGGCAGCCGTTGTGACCGCCGAAGCCCAGGGAGCAGGACAGCGCCAGTTCCACCTCGGCCTTGCGCGCCTGATTGGGTACCACGTCCAGGTCGCACTCGGGGTCGGGGACCTGATAGCCCACGGTGGGGGGCACGATGCCCTCGGTCATGGCCAGGACGGAGATGACCGCCTCAGTCGCGCCCGCCGCGCCCAGCATATGGCCGGTTGCGCCCTTGGTGGAGGAGACCATCAGCTGATGGGCGGCATCGCCGCCGAAGGCCCGCTTGATGGCCAGGGTCTCGGTCTTGTCGTTCATGGGGGTGGAGGTGCCGTGGGCGTTGATATAAGTCTTGGTGGGGTCCTGACAGCCGCCTGCCTCTTCCAGAGCCTGGGCGATGGCGTCGCCGCCGCCCTCTCCCTCAGGGTCGGGAGCGGTGATGTGATGGGCGTCGCAGGTGGAGCCGTAGCCGCAGATCTCGCAGTAGATCTTCGCGCCCCGGGCCTTGGCGTGCTCATACTCCTCCAGGATCAGGGAAGCCGCGCCCTCACCCATGACGAAGCCGTTGCGCTCCTTGTCGAAGGGGATGGAGGCCCGGTCAGGGTCCTCGGAGAGGGACAGGGCCTGGCAGTTGATGAAGCCCGCCACGCCCACGGGGACGATGGTGGCCTCAGTGCCGCCCACGAACATGGCGTCAGCGTAGCCGTGCTTGATGGCCCGGTAAGCCTCGCCCACGGCGTTGGTGGAGGAGGCGCAGGCGGTGGCGATGCTCATGCAGGGGCCTTTGCAGCCGTGCTTGATGGCTACGGTACCGGCGGCGGCGTTGCCCATCATGTTGGTGATGGTGTAGGGGGAGACCCGCCGGGGGCCTTTCGCCATAAACTTGTTCTGTTCCTCCACCATGGTGTTCAGTCCGCCGATGCTGGAGGAGAAGTAGCAGCCCATCCGCTTGGGGTCGATGGTGCCCTCAATGCCGGAGTCCTGGGCGGCCTGAGCAGCGGCGGCCACCGCGTACTGAATGTTCAGGTCGTTGCGGCGGACTTCACTGCGCCCCATATACAGCAGGGGGTTGAAATCCTTGACCTCAGCGGCCATGGTAGCCCGGAAGTCAGTCAGGTCAAAGCGGGTGATTTTGCCAATGCCGTGCTTTCCGGCGATCAGGTTCTCCCACATGGTGGGGACATCGTTGCCAATGGCGTTGACGGCGCCAAGGCCGGTGACCACAACTCGTCTCATAGTGAAACATCCTTTCAAAATCGTAAAAATGCGGAAATAAAGTAAAAATTTGGCGAAAACAGCCAGACAAACAGTGTCTGCCCACGGCGGGCCGTGGGTACACACCATCTGTCCGGCGGGGCAGGGGGACGGACAGACAAACTGCCGCACCCTGCCCGCAGGTATCGAGCTGTCAACTGTTAGTCGTTAGCCATTGCCGTCAAGCGGCACTTCCGAAGCTGCGCTTCTCCCTGTAGTCAGGTGCTGCAAACCAAATGCGTAGTGCTTAAAAGGTAGCACCACCAAGCTAAAGGCTAAGAGCTAAAAGCTAATAGCTCTTACATGGCGATGCCGCCGTCCACGCGGATGACCTCGCCGGTGATATACTTGGCGTCGTCGGAGGCCAGGAACGCCACGCAGTTGGCGATGTCCTCGGCCTTGCCCATGTGACCCATGGGGACGGTGGCCAGCAGCGCTTTCAGGGCCTCCTGGTCCATGGAGGCGGTCATGGGGGTCTCGATGGCGCCGGGGGCCACGGCGTTGCAGTTCACGCCGCGGGTGGCCAGCTCACGGGCCACGGTCTTGGTCAGGGCGATGACGCCGCCCTTGGCGGCGGTGTAGTTGGCCTGTGCCGCGTTGCCCATCAGACCGGAGACGGAGGAGATGTTGATGATCTTGCCGGCCTTTTTCTTCATAAAGTTGCGATAGCAGGCCTTGATGGTGTTGAACATGGATTTCAGGTTGATGTTCAGCACCAGGTCCCAGTCCTGCTCGCTCATGGCCAGCAGCACCTTGTCCCGGCAGATACCGGCGTTGTTCACCAGGATGTCCACGCCGCCCATCTCCTTGATGACGGCCTTGACGCTGGTCTGAACCGCCTCGTAGTTGGACACGTCGCAGCGCTTGAAGCTGGCGGTGACGCCCCGCTCCTCAGCGATTTTGGCGGCGGCGGCGACGCCGTCCTCCTCGGCGCAAAGGTCAAAGAGGACCACGGAGGCCCCTTCTTGGGCCAGCTTGTCGGCAATGGCGAAGCCAATGCCACGGGCAGCGCCGGTGACCAGCGCGACTTTACCTTCTAATTTAGCCATAATTCTTCGTCCTTTCTCAGCCCTTGACGGCGGCAACAGCGGCCTGAAGTGTGGCGGCGTTCTCCACGTGCAGGGCGGTGACGGTGGGGTCGATGCGTTTGATGAGGCCGGTGAGGGTGTCCCCCGGTCCCACCTCAATAAAGGTGTCCACTCCGGCGGCCACCATGTTCTCCACGATGGTCTGCCAGCGGACGGGGTTCTCCACCTGCTTGCTCAGCAGCTCCTTGTACATCCCGTCCTCATAGGGCTGGGCGGTGACGTTGGAGTAGAGGGTGTACTTGGGGGTGCTAAACTCCAGCGGAGCCAGCACGTCCACCAGACCCACGGCGGCGGAGTGCATAAAGGGAGAGTGGAAGGCTCCGGCCACCTTTAGAGGAATGGCCCGGCCACCGGCGGCCTTGACGGAGGCCCGGAAGTCCGCCATGGAGGTGGACAGCCCGGCGCACGCGGTCTGGGCGGCGGAATTGTAGTTGACGGGATAGACCTGGTCGGCCTGAGCCGCCAGCTCCTCCACCTTCTCCGGGGGCAGCTTGACCACGGCGCACATGCCGGTGCTGACCTCGTTGGAAGCCTCCTGCATCAGCTCACCCCGGCGGCAGACCAGCCGGAAGGCGTCCTCAGGCGACACCGCGCCGGAAAAGCCCAGGGCGGAAATCTCACCCACAGAGAAGCCCGCCAGCATGTCCGGCTCCACGCCCGCTTCCAGCAGGGCGTTGGCGGCGGCCAGCTCCACCACAAACATATCGGGCTGGGTGTTGGAGGTGATGGTCAGGTCCTCCTTGGTGCCGTTGAAGCACTGGTCGGAGGTGCCGGGACGGATGGCGTCGGCCATGTCGAACACAGCTTTGGCGGCGGGGCTGACCTGGGCCAGCTCCTGCCCCATGCCGGGGTACTGAGCGCCCTGGCCGGAAAAAACAAACGCAATTTTACTCATAGATAACAACGCTCCAAACAACAGAATGGAATCAGTCTTTTTGGTTATTCCTTTGAATCAGCCTTATGAGCATTTTTAGCTATTAGCTTTGGGATGCTTTGTTTTAAGCTCTGCGCATACCGTTTGCATTGCTTTATAAACGGATGATTTCAATCTCAGTTTCCTTTTTAGCAGTTCGCTTTAGACTGGCAGTACCTGACTAACAGCTAACAGCTAACGGCTAATAGCTTATCACAACGCGGCTGAGGAAAAGGGATAGTCAGAAGTCTTTTTGTGCTGCGGAAGGGCGGTCATGCCCGCCCGCCGCAGAGATCAGTGGGGGATGCGGTCGCCCCGGCCCACGGACAGCGTGTCCGCCCGCAGGCCGGGAGACGCGGAAAAGCTCAGCCCAGCTTGGACTCGATGAAGGAGACCAGCTCGCCGATGGTGGTGACCTTCTGGTCCAGCTCCAGCTCGGCGTCCAGCTCTTCCTCCAGCTCCATGACCATCTCGACGGTCTCCAGGGAGTCGATGCCCAGGGACTCGAAGGTGGTCTCAGGGGTCAGCTCAGAGGCGTCGCGGCCAGTGTGGTCAGCCAGAACAGCGGCAACCTTAGCAAAAATATCCATTGTTTTGTCCTCCAGAAAAATAGAATTGTTAAAAAATGGCGACGGACGTTTTTTTGAGAAAGAAAAGAATCCATCAAAAATAATCATAGCGGACATCCCTGTATTTGTCAAGCATGGAAGTGAGGAATTCTGTACAAAAAAGCGGCGATTTTCTAGTTTTTGTAACGATGAGATGGTGGAATTTCCCGAACCGGACCGACTTGGGCCGCTTTATCTTCTCCAGGCGGAGCCGGGCGCGGCAGACTGCCTGTGGGGGACCATTCTTCGGACAAACAGAAGGAAATGTAACTTGACATACTGTTGCGCGCTGATATAATAAGAACACAACCAAACAGCCTTATCAAGAGTGGTGGAGGGTACGGCCCTGTGAAGCCCGGCAACCTGCCTTGCGGCAAGGTGCCAATTCCGGCGGTTAATGATCGAAAGATGAGGATAGCTTCTTTCCAAACGTTCCGCTGTGCGGAACGTTTTTTGCAACCAGCGGCTGTTTTGTTCTGTCCCGGAGGCGGAGAACCGTCTCCACCCGTATCTTAGAACATAGAAAGAAGGACAACCATGACAAACCGCATTTTTACCTCTGAATCCGTCACCGAAGGTCATCCCGACAAGGTCTGCGACCAAATCTCCGACGCGGTGCTGGACAACATCCTGGCCCAGGACCCCATGGCGCGGGTGGCCTGTGAGACCTGCACCACCACCGGCATGGTGCTGGTGATGGGCGAAATTACTACCACCGCCAAAATCGACATCCCCTCCATCGTCCGGGGGACGGTGGCCCGCATTGGGTACGACAATCCCGCTTACGGTTTTGACGCCAACACCTGCGCCGTGTTCACCACCCTGGACAAGCAGTCTCCGGACATCGCCATAGGCGTGAACAACTCCTATGAGTACAAGGCCGACGCCGGGGACGCCGCCGACCTCATCGGCGCGGGCGACCAGGGCATGATGTTCGGCTACGCCTGCCGGGAGACCGAGGAGCTGATGCCCGCCCCTATCGCCCTGGCCCACAACCTGACCCGTGCCCTGGCGGAACGCCGCAAGAGCGGCGCACTGCCCTGGCTGCGGCCCGATGGCAAGAGCCAGGTCACGGTGGCCTACGATGAAAACGGCAATGTGGAGTGGTGCCCCGCCGTGGTGGTCTCCACCCAGCACGACCCGGACATCTCCATCAAGGACCTGCGGGAGGCCGTCATCGAGGAGGTCATCCGGCCCAACCTGCCCAAGCGTTTTCTGCGCCCGGAGACGAAAATCTACGTGAACCCCACCGGACGTTTTGTGGTGGGTGGCCCCGTGGGTGACTCCGGCCTGACCGGGCGGAAAATCATCGTGGACACCTACGGCGGAGCCGCTGCCCACGGCGGCGGGGCCTTCTCCGGCAAGGACCCCACCAAGGTGGACCGCAGCGCGGCGTATATGGCCCGCCATGTGGCGAAAAATCTGGTGGCCGCCGGGCTGTGCAAAAAATGCCAGATCGAGCTGGCCTACGCCATCGGCGTAGCCCGGCCCGTCTCCGTGCTGGTGGACAGCATGGGCACCGGTGTGGTCTCCGACGAGAAGCTGGCCCAAATCGTCAGCGAGGTCTTTGACCTGCGCCCTGCCTCCATTATCTCCTACCTGGACCTGCGCCGCCCCATCTACGAGCAGACCGCCGCCTACGGTCACTTTGGCCGCCGGGATTTGGACCTGCCCTGGGAGCGCCTGAACCGGGTGGAGGAATTGAAGGACCGGGTGTGATTCGGACAGACCAGCAAACACAACAGGCAAACAACGACAGGGGACCGCTTCGGCGGTCCCCTCTTTCACCCTAAACTGACCTTAATAAAAAGTCCAAAACTGGCACTGTAAATCAGGCCAATTCTCTGCTATGCTTACACCATTCCACAGAGCCCCTGTGGGAGGAAAAACACTGCTTTGGTGCGACTGATATACCAATTTACCTTATGGGAGTGATAGGATATGGAAAAAAGCAGATATGAGCTGAACAAGGAGCTGGCCCAGATGCTCAAGGGCGGCGTTATCATGGACGTGACCACCCCGGAGCAGGCCAAAATCGCGGAGGACGCGGGAGCCTGCGCGGTGATGGCGCTGGAGCGCATCCCGGCGGACATCCGCGCCGCCGGCGGCGTCTCCCGGATGAGCGACCCGGCCATGATAAAGGGCATCCAAGAGGCGGTGACCATCCCCGTTATGGCGAAGTGCCGCATTGGGCACTTCGTAGAGGCCCAGATTTTGGAGGCCATCGAAATCGATTACATCGACGAGAGCGAGGTCCTCTCCCCTGCCGACGACGTGTATCACATCGACAAGACTCAGTTCAAGGTCCCCTTCGTCTGCGGAGCCAGAGATTTGGGCGAAGCCCTGCGGCGCATTGCCGAGGGCGCGGCCATGATCCGCACCAAGGGCGAGCCGGGCACCGGCGACGTGGTGCAGGCGGTGCGGCATATGCGGGCTATGAATGCGGAAATACGCCGGGTGCAGAACCTGCGGGAAGATGAGCTGTACGAAGCAGCTAAGAACCTGCAAGTCCCCGTGGAGCTGCTGCGGTATGTCCACGAGAACGGCAAGCTGCCGGTGGTCAACTTTGCCGCCGGCGGCGTGGCGACCCCGGCAGACGCGGCGCTGATGATGCAGCTTGGGGCCGAGGGCGTGTTTGTCGGTTCCGGCATCTTCAAGTCCGGTAACCCCGCCAAGCGTGCGGCGGCCATCGTTCAGGCCGTGACCAACTACACCGGCGCCAAGCGCATTGCCGAGCTGTCCGCCGGGCTGGGCGAGGCCATGGTGGGCATCAATGAGGACGAAATCGCTCTGCTGATGGCCGAACGGGGAAAATAAGCATGGCAATCGGCATTTTGGCGCTCCAGGGCGCTTTCGCGGAACACGGGGCCATGTTGGACCGGCTGGGGGCGGAACACTTTGAAATTCGCCAGCGGCGGGACCTGGAACGCCCCATGAACGGCCTCATTCTCCCCGGCGGAGAGAGCACCGTCATGAACAAGCTGCTCCGGGAGCTGGACCTGTATCAGCCGCTGAAAGCGATGATTCAGGAGGGCCTGCCGGTGCTGGGCACCTGCGCCGGGCTGATTTTGCTGGCCCGCAACGTGGAGGGCGGTCAGCCCTGCTTCGGCACCATGGATATCCGGGCGGTGCGCAACGCTTACGGGCGGCAACTGGGCAGCTTTTCCGGTGAGGCCCCCTTCGCCGGAGGCGGGAGCATCCCGCTGGTGTTCATCCGCGCCCCGTACATCGCGGCGGTGGGGCCGGAGGCGGAGCCGCTGGCCCAGGTGGACGGGCGCATCGTTGCCGCCCAGCAGGGCAATCAAATCGCCACGGCGTTCCACCCGGAGCTGACCGATGATTTGACGGTACATCGGAGATTGTTAGCTCTTAGCTGTTAGCTTTTAGCTATTTTAGATGTTAATGGGCGAATGGTTGAGCAAAAACGCAGACCAATCGTGAAGCACTCTCCCCCTTGCCTCCGCCGTCAAGCGGCACTTCCGCTGCGCTCCCTGCCCTGAAAGGGGAGGTGGCGCGGCGTCAGCCGCGACGGAGGGGTTTCAGCATAAGGATGATTCAATCAAAAGGTCAAATCACAAGAAATAACCCCATCATTTCCAAGAGAAAAGAGGAACCAATGATGAAACAAAACAAAGTGTACCGGCTGGCGCTGGTGGGCCTGTTCGCGGCCCTGAGCTATGTGGTCTTTACCTTCTTGCAGGTGAAAATCTCCCTGCCCGGCGGCGACGCCACTTCCATCCACCTGGGCAACGCCGTGGTGGTGCTGGGCGCGCTGCTGCTGGGCGGCCCTCTGGGGGGCCTGGCCGGGGCCATCGGCATGAGCATCGGCGACCTGCTGGACCCCATTTATATTGTATACGTCCCCAAGACCTTCATTTTGAAGCTGTGCATCGGCCTCATCTCCGGAGGCGTGGCCCACGGTCTGGGCAAAATCAACCGGCAGACCGACCAGAAGAAGATTTTCGGCTGGGCGCTGGCCGCCGCTATTGCGGGGCTGGCCTTCAACGTGGTGTTCGACCCGCTGCTGGGCTACTACTACAAGCTGCTGATTCTGGGCAAGCCCGCTGCGGACCTGACCCTGGCCTGGAACATCGGCGCGACCTCCATCAACGCCGTCATTTCCACCGTGGTCTCCGTGCTGGTCTACACCCTGCTCCGGCCCGCCCTGACCAAAGCCGGGGTCATGCGGCAGATTTGGGGGGATAAGTTCGCCGCGTGAGCGGATTACCATTTGATTTTCCGGAAACAAACAGTCCCGGCCTGCACCCAGGCCGGGACTTGCTGTTGCTATTATGTGGTTACTTATTTTCTTCCGCCTTGACCAGCTTGACGATGCGGCTGGTGCCCAGCCGGTCCGCGCCCAGGGCCATGAAGTCCTCCGCGTCCTGGAGACTGGAAATGCCGCCCGCGGCCTTGATTTTCACGTCCGGCCCCACGTTGGCGGCGAACAGCGCCACATCCTCCCGGGTGGCCCCGCCGGTGGAGAAGCCGGTGGAGGTCTTGATGTAATCCGCCCCGGCCTCGGTGACGATGGCGCACATGCGAACCTTCTCCTCCTCAGTCAGCAGACAGGTCTCGATGATGACCTTCAGGGTCTTGCCCCGGCAGGCCGCCTTGACGGACTGAATTTCGTTCAGCACCAGGTTCCACAGGCCGTCCTTGACCCAGCCCAGATTGATGACCATGTCGATTTCGTCCGCGCCGCCGTCGGCAGCGTCCGCCGCTTCAAAGGCTTTGACGGCGGTGGTGTTGTAGCCGTTGGGGAAGCCGATGACGGTGCAGACCCGTACCCGGCCCGCCAGATACTCCGCGCAGCGGCGGACGTAAGAGGGTGGGATGCAGATGCTGGCGGTCTGGTAACGCACCGCGTCGTCACAAATCGTCTGAATTTCCTCCCAGGAGGCGTCCTGCCGCAGCAGGGTGTGGTCTACGTGGCGGAGAATCTCATTGTAATCCATGGTGGTTTGTCCTTTCCTTGTGCGGCGCAGAAGTGCCGCTTTTGTTATTCTAAGGCAGTGGGTTCATGAAACGCTGCCGCGCTTTTCAAGTGCTTGCGGATGCGCTCCACGATCATCTCCAGCGCCACCGCGTTTTTGCCGCCCACCGGCACCACCAGGTCGGCGTTTTTCCGGCTGGGTTCCACGAACTGCTCGTGCATGGGCTTCACGGTGGTCAGGTACTGGTCGATGACCGAGTCCACGGAGCGGGCCCGGTCCCGGACGTCCCGCCGGATGCGGCGGCAGAGCCGCACGTCGGCGTCGGTGTCCACAAAAATTTTGATGTCCATCTCCCGGCAGAGGGCCGGGTCAGCAAAAATCAGGATGCCCTCCACCAGAATGACCGGCTTGGGCTGGACCCGCAGCGTCTTGCCGCTGCGGTTGTGGACAGAGTAGTCGTAAACCGGGCAGCGGATGCCCCGCCCCTGTTTCAGCTCCTGGAGGTGCTGGACCATCAGCGCCGTCTCGAAGGCGTCGGGGTGGTCGTAGTTCAGCGCGCAGCGCTCCTCGTAGGTCATGTCGTCGTGGGCGCGGTAATAGTTGTCGTGGCTCAGCAGGGTGATGTCGTCCCCGAAGTAGGCCATCAGCGCCTCCACCAGGGTGGTTTTACCGCTGCCGCTGCCGCCGGCAATGCCGATCACCATTGGGCGTTCCATGTTTGCCGTCCCTCCTATCGAACGATGCCGTAAATCAACGTTTGGGGTGCGGGCTGCTCCTCCC
Organism: Oscillospiraceae bacterium Zagget6; assembly: GCA_001941075.1. Lineage (GTDB taxonomy): Bacteria > Bacillota > Clostridia > Oscillospirales > Oscillospiraceae > Onthomonas. The sequence goes on from MSHH01000022.1 coordinate 33,073, forward strand.
CGATGGTCAGGGCGGAGAGCACCTGTTGCCCGGCGGCGTCCAGCGCGTCCGGCTGGTTGGTGTGCAGCCAGGCCAGCACGTCTCCCGTGGAGACGGCGTCGCCGGTCTTTTTCGCCAGCACGATGCCCGCCGCATGGTCGATGGGGTCGCCCTTTTTCACCCGTCCGGCCCCCAGCACCACTGACGCCTCGCCGATCTGTTTGGCGTCCATGTGGGTGATCCAGCCGGAGCGGTCAGCGTAAACCGGGCGGACGTGGGCCGCCTGGGGCAGCAGGGACAGGTCCCGCAGCACCGAGGAATCGCCGCCCTGGGCCTCCGCCCAGCGGCAGAGGGTATCAAAGGCCGCGCCGCTGGCGATGCAGTCCAGCACCCGCGCCTCCGCCTCTTCCCGACTCCAGCCGTGGCACAGGGAGAGCAGCGTGGCGGACAGGGTTACGCACAGCGTTTTCAGGTCGCTGTCACCCTTCCCTTGCAGCAACTCCGCCGCCTCCCGAACCTCCAGGGCGTTGCCCACGGCGTGGCCCAGGGGCACGTCCATGTTGGTCAGCAGCGCCGCCGTGTTGCGGCCATGCCCCCGGCCCAGGGTCACCATCGTCTCGGCCAGCCGCCGCCCCTCGGCCTCGGTTTTCATGAACGCGCCGGAGCCAATTTTCACGTCTAACACGATGGATTTTGCCCCTGCCGCCAACTTTTTGGACATGATAGAGGAGGCGATGAGGGGCAGGCTGCCCACTGTTCCGGTGACGTCCCGCAGGGCGTAGAGTTTTTTGTCGGCGGGGCAGAGGTTGCCGGTCTGACCGATGACGGCCACGCCCACCTCCTCCACCACCCGGAGAAATTCCTCTGCGGACAGCTCGGTGCGGAATCCGGGGATGGATTCCAGCTTGTCGATGGTGCCGCCGGTGTGTCCCAGCCCCCGGCCGGACATTTTTGCCAGCCGTCCGCCCAGGGACGCCACCACCGGGGCCACGATGAGGGTGGTCTTGTCGCCCACGCCGCCGGTGGAGTGTTTGTCCACGGTCAGGGGACCGAAGGCGGAAAGGTCCACCGTGTCGCCGCTGTGGAGCATGGCGTCGGTGAGGACGGCGGTCTCGTCGCCGTCCATCCCCCGCCAGCAGATAGCCATTGCCATGGCCGCCATCTGGTAGTCCGGGATGTCTCCATCGGTGTAGCCGCGGATCATCCAGCGGATCTCCGCCTCGGTCAGGGCCTGGCCCGCTTTTTTGGTTTCAATCAGGTCTGTCATGCGCATGGCAGTTCATCCCCCTTTTGCCGCTGTTGATGCGAAATTTGTTGTAAGCCCCTGCGTTCAGCGGCAAACGCAGACTTTGTCATAACCCCGCGACCCCGCGTCCGAGGGGACGCGGGGCGCGATGGTGTTATGTGTCGTTTTGTGTAAAATTGTGCGAAAGTTACCGTTGTCCCTTGTCGTAGGGGATGCCTTCAGCCTTAGGCGCTCTGGAGTTCTTGGAGGTGAACGCCAGCACCACCAGGCAGATGATGTAGGGCAGCATGTTGTAGAGGTTGCCGGGCAGGTTCAGCGCCGCCAGGAAGTCGAACGCGGTGTACACGTTGGACAGGGCGCGGAGCATACCGAACAGCAGCGCCGCCAGAGCGATGTTGTGGGGTTTCCACTGGCCGAAGATCATAACGGCCAGGGCCAGGAAGCCGAAGCCCGCCACGCCGTTTTCAAACTTCCACTCGCTGACGCCGGCGGTGATGTAGACGATACCGCCCAGGCCGCCCAGCATACCGGAGATGAGCACGCCGGCATAGCGCATTTTGTAGACGTTGATGCCCACAGAGTCCGCTGCCTGGGGATGCTCGCCGCAGGCCATCAGCCGCAGGCCGAACTGGGTCTTGTAGAGGATGAAGTAGGAGAGGATCAGCAGCACCAGCGCGATGAGCATGAACCAGTTGAACTCGAACTTGCCGATGTAGACCACGAGGGCCTTCTTCTGGTTGACGTACTGGATGATGGAGGAGACGTTGTCCACGCTCTCCGCCGTGTTCATGGCCTTGACAAAGACCGTGGCGGCGGCAGTGCCCAACAGGTTCATGGCGGTGCCCACCAGGGTCTGGTCCGCCTGGAAGTTGATGGCGGCCACAGCCAGCAGCAGGGAGTACACTGTGCCAAGGGCCATGGAACAGATCACCACCAACAAAATCATCAGCGGGGCGGACAGGTTGGGCAGGAATTTCATCACCAGCGCGCCGCCCAGGGCGCCCATGACCATGATGCCCTCCAGACCGATGTTGACGATGCCGGAGTGTTCGGAGAAGCAGCCGCCCAGGGCCACCAGCATCAGGACCGACGCGAAGATAAGCGTATATTGCAGCAGCAGGATCATTGCTCAGCCCCTCCTTTCTCGTCCTTGGACGCTTCTTTTTCGGCCTTCTTTTCCGCTGAGCGGTCCAGCCACTTGTTCATGGCGTACTTGAAGAACAGCACGAAGCCGCAGACATAGATGATAATGGAGGAAATCAGGTCGGAGATCTGAGCGCAGTACATAGTCTTATCCACATATGCGCCGCCGCTGGAGATGTGCTGGATGAAGAAGGAGGACAGGATGGAACCCAGAGGGCTCAGGCCGCCCAGGAAGGCCGCCGCGATGCCGTTGAAGCCCATGTCCGGCACGGACGCCTGACTGCAAGACCACTGCTCGAAGCCGGTCAGGAAGTACAGGGCCGCGCCCATGCTCGCCAGCGCGCCGGCGATGGCCATGGTCATGACCAGGTTCTTCTTTTCCTGCATACCGCAGTACTTGGCGGCATTTTTGTTGTAACCGGTGGCCTTCAGCTCGTAGCCCATCTTGGTCTTTTCAAGAACGACCCAGATGATGATGGCGATGATGATGGCCAGCGGGACGGCAATGGTGACATACTCATTGCCGTTGAACAGCTTGTCCAGCCCCAGAGTGGGCAGCACTGCGCTGGGGTTGGTGCTGGCCAGAGGAAGGGTGTAGGGGCTGGTGGAATCCTTGACGCTGGTGAGCAGCGTGTTGACGGAGTAGAGGCTGATCCAGTTGAGCATGATGCAGGAGATGACCACGTTCACGTTGCGGTAAGCGTAGAGCAGACCGGAGATGGCGCCCAGGACCGCACCGGCGATGATGGCCGCGATGAGGCACACATACCAGGGCATGTTCAAGGCCAGAGCGAAGTACAGGCTGGCGCCTGCGCCGATGACGTACTGACCGGCGGCGCCGATGTTGAACAGGCCCGCTTTGTAGGCGAACAGCACCGACAGGCTGCACAGCAGCAGGGGCGCGGTCTTAGCCAAGGTGTTGCCCAGATACTTGAGCTGGGTGTCTGTGCGGGAGTAGGTCAAAAAGTTCTTGATGATGGTGGTGATGGCCTTATTCGCGCCGCTGGGTTCGATGATGAGCAGCACGATGTAGCCCACGATCAGGCCGATGAGGATGCACAGCAGCGAGGCCAGCAGGGACTGTACCCCGGCGTTGCGCAGCAAAGATGTCTTTTCTTTTTTCATGCGCTTGTCGCCCCCCTCTTTGCGCCGGCCATGTACAGGCCCATCTCTTCCACGGTGGTGGTCTTGGGGTTCAGCTCGCCGACAATCTCGCCCTCGTACATGACCAGGATGCGGTCAGACAGGGACATGACCTCGTCCAGCTCCAGGCTGACCAGCAGTACGCCCTTTCCGGCGTCCCGGGTGGCGACGATCTGCTTGTGGATGTACTCGATGGCGCCCACGTCCAGGCCGCGGGTGGGCTGGACCGCGATCAGCAGCTCGGGGTCCTTGTCGATCTCCCGGGCGATAATGGCTTTCTGCTGGTTGCCGCCGGACATGCTGCGGGCGATGGTGATGGGACCCTGGCCGCTGCGCACGTCGTATTCGTCGATGAGCCGCTCGGCGTAGCTGCGGATGGCCCCCTGCTTCAGGAAGCCCGCCTTGCTGACGAACTCCGGCTCGAAGTACCGCTGGAGGACCATGTTGTACTCCAGGGAGTAGTCCAGCACCAGACCGTGCTTGTGCCGGTCCTCGGGAATGTGGCTCATGCCCATGGTGGAGCGTTTGCGGATGGGGGCGTGGGTGATGTCCTGCCCCTCCAGCTTGACGGTGCCGGAGCTGACCGGCTCCAGACCGGTCAGGCCGTAGACCAGCTCGGTCTGGCCGTTGCCGTCGATACCGGCGATGCAGACGATCTCGCCCGCATGGACCTGGAAGGAGACGTTCTTGACGGCGTTGTTGCTGTGGGCTTTGGAGGCAACGGTCAGGCCCTGCACGTCCAAAATCACGTCGCCGGGCTTGGCCTCGTCCTTCTGCACCACGAACTCCACGTCACGGCCCACCATCATGCGGGACAGCTCCTCCCGGGTGGTGTTGGCGATGTCGATGGTGCCGATGTACTTGCCCTTGCGCAGGACGGTGCAGCGGTCGGCCACCTCCATGATCTCGTTGAGCTTGTGCGAGATGAACAGGATGCTCTTGCCCTCGGCGGCCAGGTTGCGCATGATCTGCATCAGCTCTTCGATTTCCTGGGGCGTCAGCACCGCCGTCGGCTCGTCGAAGATGAGGATCTCGTTGTCCCGGTAGAGCATTTTCATGATCTCGGTGCGCTGCTGCATACCGACCGTGATGTCCTCGACCAGGGCGTCGGGGTCCACCTTCAAGCCGTATTTGTCGGACAGGGCGATGATTTTCTTTCGCGCCTCGGCCTTTTGCAGTACGCCGCCCTTGGTGGTTGGCTCCACGCCCAAAATGATGTTGTCCAATACGGAGAAACATTCCACCAGCTTAAAGTGCTGATGCACCATGCCGATGCCCAAATCGTTGGCGTCGTTGGGGTCCTTGATCTGGACCTCCTTGCCGTCCTTTTTGATAATGCCTTCCTCCGCCTGGTACAAGCCGAACAGGACGCTCATCAGGGTGGATTTCCCCGCGCCGTTTTCGCCAAGCAGCGCGTGGATCTCGCCCTTTCTCAGCTGGAGCGTGATGTCATCGTTGGCGATGATGCCCGGAAAACGCTTGGTGATGTGGAGCATTTCAATGGCATATGGCTGTTCCAAAGCTTTCGACCTCCCTCTTTCTATAATGTTCGGGTTATAGCCCGACTGTTGAATCTAAGTATACTATAACTCACTCGCTTTTTCAAACAAATTTGACAAATTTGCTGAAAGAAATATTGCTGTTATTGGGTTATCCAATTTACAGGGCTACGAAATGCGCTCTGCCGCGCAAAACAGAAAAAAGAGACAGGGGCGAAAGCGCCCCTGCCTCGGGTAAATTGTGATTACTTGACGTTGCCGTAGTAGTTGACGGCGATGGAGACCTCAGGCTCGGTGGTGGTGTCGTTGGAGACGGTGATGGTGCCGTCATACATATCAGCAACCAGGGCCGCATAGTCGTCCTCGGTGAAGCTGTCGGACCACTGAGTGGAGGCGGTGGGGAGCTGGACATAGTTGGCTTCCACGTCGTCGCCGGAGACCAGGCCCAGAGTGGCGATCTGGCCGCCGTACTCGGCGAAGTTGCCAGCCACGACCTCATCCAGCATATCCTTAACGGTGGTGGCCAGGCCCTTCATGGCGGAGGTAACGGTCATGCCCTCGCCATAGGTGCCGTCGATCAGATCGGCCTGGTCGGTGTCCACGCCGATGACCTTGCCGTCCACCTTGGCGGCGGACTCACAGGCGGAGGTGTAGATGGAGCCGCCGCAGGCAAAGACCACTTCGACGCCCAGGTTCTGATACCAGCTGTCCATGTAAGCGGTGATGTCGGAGTCGCCGGAGAACTGGTTGCCGTAGACATACTCGACGGTCACGTCGGTGCCCAGCTCGGCAGCGGCGGCGTCAGCGCCCAGCACGAAGCCGTAGCCATAGCGGATAACAGCGGGGACAGCCATGCCGCCCAGGAAGCCCAGATGGGTGTAGCCCAGCTTGACAGCGGCGACACCGGCCATGTAACCGGCCAGCTCTTCCTGGTAAACAGCGCAGTAGACGTTGGAGGGCAGCTCATAACCTTCGCTGAAGTCGCTGGAGCTAACGTCCAGGGCGATGAAGGTGATGTCGGAATAGTCCTCAGCGGTGGCTTCGATGGTGGGGGCGAAAGCGTAGCCGGGCATCACGACCACGTTGTAACCCTCGTCAACGGCCTTCTCGACCATGGCGACACGGTCAGCGTCGGAGTCGGAGTCGGGCTTGTAGTAGATGAAGTCCAGGCCGTTGTCGGTGCAGTACTCCTTGCAGGCCTCATAGGTGGTCTGGTTGAAGGACTGGTCGGTGATGTCGCCGTAATCGGTGATCATGGCAACACGGTAGTCGGTGTTGGTGGCGGTGGCGTCGTCGGCGTCGTCCGCAGCGGCGCTGGTGTCACCGGTGGTGTCGGCGTCAGAGCTGCTGGAGCTGCTGCCGCAGGCGGCCAGGGAGAACACCATAGCCATGGCCATAAACAGCGCGATGAGCTTTTTCATGTTTTTTCCTCCTAAGTAGTATTTTTGATTTGGCGGAACCGCCCTTCACAGCCGGTTCCACCTCTCATTTTACACGCTTTTCACGGAAAAGCAACAAAAAGTTTGGTCGATTTCAGATTTTTTCCGGTTCGTCCTCCGCCAGAAAACGACAGTTGCAGGAATCTGACCGTCAGCGGGCCTTTTTGTGTTCGCTGATGAAAATTTTCCAGCATTTATGACACATGGCGATGTACCGCTCGTTGCCGCCCAGCTCCACCTGTTGGCCTTCGGTGATGATATAGCCCTGGTCGTCCAGCCGGGCATTCACCGTGGCCTTGGCCCCGCAGTGGCAGATGGTCTTGATTTCCGTGATGGAGTCCGCCAGCTCGAACAGGCGGCGGCTGCCGGGGAACAGCCGGGTCTGGAAGTCAGTCCGCAGGCCAAAGCATAGCACCGGCAGATCCTCCAGGTCCACCAGCTCCCGGAGCTGGTCGATTTGGTTTTCCGTCAGGAACTGACACTCGTCCACGATGATGACGTCCACCGGGGCGTGGTCCCGGTGCAGGGCCAGGATGTCGTCCTCCGGGGAGACGGTCTCCGCCTGGGCGCTGAGGCCCACCCGGGACTGGACGGCGGTGACGTCGTCCCGCACGTCCGCCGCCGGTTTCAGCAGCAGAACGCGCATCCCCCGCTCTTCGTAGTTGTACTTGGTGATGAGGGCCGTGGCAGTTTTGGAGCTGCCCATGGCCCCGTACTTGAAATACAGCTTTGCCAAGTAAAATCCTCCTTAAAGCCTCTCTCAAAGTCTTTACAATCTATCTGCCACGACCCGCGCCAC
>MSHH01000022.1:40483-50530 GCA_001941075.1 Oscillospiraceae bacterium Zagget6
GTAGATCATCTCGATGATGTCGTCCAGCTGTCGCTTGGGCAGGGCCAGGGACAGGTCGCCGGGGACGGCGGCGGTCAGGGTGGGACGGGTGTAGGACTGGCTCAGCCGGTGGGCGTTGGTGCGGATGCCCTTGACTAGGTCGCCGAACCGCTGTACCAGCACCCCGCCCGCCAGCATATTGCTCAGGGAAGCGATGTGTTTGCCGTAGCGGTAGGGTTCGTTGAAGGGTTCAGTGAACTTGTTGCTGACCAGCAGGGCGAAGTTGGTGTTTTCGCTGCGGAGGGCCGGGTCAGAGTAGCTGTGGCCGTTGACGGTGTTGATGCCCTCCACGTTCTCCGCCACTACATGGCCATAGGGGTTCATGCAGAAGGTGCGCACACTGTCCCCATACTGCTTGGTCCGGTAGACCAGCTTGGACTCATAGACCACGTCGGTGATATGTTCAAACACCTTGGCGGGCAGCTCCACCCGCACACCGATGTCCACCTGGTTGTTGATCAGGTGGATGCCCAGCCGTTTGCACTCCCCGGCGAACCACTCCGCCCCGGAGCGCCCCGGCGCGGCGATGAGGGCGGCGCAGTCCAGCGTCTCGCCGTTTGCCAGGGTCAGGCGGTAGCCCTCCCCTGCCGGGTCAATGTGCTTTACGGCGGTGCGGAACCGGAAGTCGATATGCTGCTCCCGCAGGTACTCATACAGCCGCTCCAGGATTTTCAGGTTGTTTTCCGTCCCCAAGTGCTTGCACTGGGCCTGGAGCAGGTGCAGGTCGTGCTCCAGCGCCCGTTTTTCCAGGGCACGGGCTGCCGGGCTGTCGGTGGAGAAGCACTCTGTCGTCGCGCCGAACTGCACGTTGACTTTGTCCACATAGCGGATGAGGTCCATGACCTCCCCGGCGGGCATATAGTCCGTCAGCCAGCCGCCAAAGGCGGTGGTGAAGTTGAATTTGCCGTCAGAGAAGGCCCCCGCGCCGCCGAAGCCGCACATGGTGGCGCAGACGGGGCAGTTGATGCACCGGTCCACCTTCCTGGCCACAATGGGGCAGCGGCGGGAGTAGATGTCCTCGCCCTGGTCCAGCACCAGGACGCCCAGCTCCGGGCGGAGTTTTTTCAGCTCGTAACCGGCGAAGGCTCCGGCCTCGCCGCAGCCGATGATGATAACGTCGTAACGGGTGGTTTCGTTCATTTGGTTTCCTCCACGGGCGCTCCGAAGGGGTCACGCCCGGAGCGGTGTCATGTTTTATGCTGCTCTCGTCCCCTTTTTACCGTAATTGCACATTGCACATTGCTAATTGCTCATTCTGCGGCATAGCCGCACAAAGGGGACACACATATATTAAAATACCACAAACCCCGCCTCTGTGCAAGAGCGGAACGTGAACAAATTGCCCATTTTCTGCTCAGCGGCCCTTTCCCTGTCGGTACTGCCGGATGACCGGCAGGAAATCCCCTGCGTACCGTTGGCATTTCGCAGTGCTGACGCCGGAGATGGACAAAAATTCCTTTTGGGTGGTGGGCAGCACCTGACACATGGCCCGCAGCGTCGCGTCGGAGAACACCACAAAGGCCGGGACCCCTGCCCGGTTCGCCAGCCGTTTCCGAACCTCCCGGAGTTGGTCGAACAGAGCAGCATCCACCCCGGCGTTGGAGACGGGGCGGGTGGCTTTCCGGGGCTTTGGCCGCTTTTGCTTGATGGTCAGGGTCTGCCGCCCGGCCAGCAAGGGCTTTGCCCGGTCGGTCACGGTGAAAATAGGGCTGGCATCGCCGCTCTGCTGGAGCAACCCCCGGTCCAGCAGCCGCCGGGTCACGGCCTCCAGCCGGTTGGATTCGTCTTTATCCAAAATGCCGAAGGTGGAGAGCCGGTTCAGCTGGAGCAGGGTGAGGGCTTCGCTTTTCTCCCCCCGCAAAATCTGAAACACCAGCTCCTTCGTGGGCTGATAACCCGCCCGTTCCACCCGGCGGACGCAGGAGAGCAGCTTTTGCGCCTCTTTTGTGACGTCCACGTCCTCCCACCCGGACAGACAGCCGGAGCAGTTGCCGCAGGGAGCGGGGATTTTCTCCCCGAAGTACTCTAACAGAAACCGGCGCAGACACCCCGCCTGGGTGCAGTAATCCTTCATCTGGCCCAGCCGATGGAATTGCCGCTGGCGCAGGACCTCCGCCTGCTCCGGGGACTGCTCCGCAGGCTCGCTCTGCTGGATGAGAAACCGGGCGGTGTCCACGTCACGGGGGCTGTAGAGCAGGATGCAGTCGGCGGCGCTGCCGTCCCGCCCGGCGCGCCCGGCCTCCTGGTAGTAGTTTTCCAGGCTGGCGGGCATATTGTAGTGGATGACATAGCTGACGTTGGATTTGTCGATACCCATGCCAAAGGCGTTGGTGGCCACCATCACCGGCTTGCGGTCAAAGAGAAAATCCTCCTGATTTTGCAGCCGTTCCTCCTTGGTCAGCCCCGCGTGGTAACGGGTGGCGGGGATGTCGTGCTGTTGGAGCAGCTCGCACACCGCCTCCACCGCCTTGCGGGTCTGGCAGTAGACGATGCCGCAGTCCCCGGCGCGTTTGCGCACCAGCTCCAGCAGGGCGGCGTTTTTGTCCTTGGGCTTGCGGACCTCAAAGTAGAGGTTTTTCCGGTCAAAGCTGGTGACGATCTGGTGAGGCTTTTGCAGCTTCAACAGCTCAATGATGTCCCGGCGGACCCGCTGAGTGGCGGTGGCGGTGAAGGCCGAGACCACAGGGCGGCGGGGCAGCTGGTCGATGAATCCGGCGATCTCCAGGTAGCTGGGGCGGAAGTCCTGCCCCCACTGGGAGACGCAGTGGGCCTCGTCCACTGTGACCATGGCGATGGGAACGGTCTGGCAGAAGCGGAGAAAGGCCGGGGAGGTCAACCGCTCCGGGGCCACATAAATGAGCTTGTAGCGCCCCTCTGCGCCCCGGCGAAGGGCCTCTGCCTGTTGACCGGGGGTCAAAAGGCTGTTGAAATAGGCGGCGGGGACGCCGTTTTGCACCAGGGCGGTGACCTGATCCTTCATCAACGAGACAAGCGGGGAGATGACCAGCGTGACCCCCTCCGCCATCAGCGCGGGGATTTGGTAACAAATGCTTTTCCCCGCCCCGGTGGGCATGACCGCCAGCAGGTCCCGCCGGTTCAGCAGACAGTCAATGGCCTCCTTCTGGCTGGGCCGAAACGAATCGTGGCCGAAATAGTCCCGCAGCAGCGCCAGCGGTTCCCGTTCCTGTTGCTGATTCACGGCTCTTTGGGGCTTTCCATCTGGTTGATAAGACTGGCCTGATACCCTGCGCCGAAGCCGTTATCGATGTTGACCACGCTGACGCCGGAGGCGCAGGAATTGAGCATACTCAGCAGGGCGGACAGTCCGCCGAAGCTGGCCCCGTAGCCCACGCTGGTGGGGACGGCGAGAACCGGGCAGTCCACCAGGCCCCCCAGCACCGAGGCCAGCGCCCCCTCCATCCCGGCCACGGCGATGACCACACGGGCTTCCATCAGCTCGTCCAGGTGGGCCAGCGTCCGGTGGAGGCCGGACACCCCCACGTCGTACAGCCGCACCACCCGGTTACCCAGGGTCTCGGCGGTCAGAGCGGCCTCCTCCGCCACGTAGAGGTCGCTGGTGCCGGCGGCGGCCACCACGATGTTGCCCACCGAGGGGTGGGGGCCGGGGTTGGCGATGCCCAGCTGGGGGATGGGGTGGTAGTCCAGGGGCAGCTGCTGCTCCACTAAATGAGCGGCCTCCTCGCTCATCCGGGTGATGAGGATGTTGTGGGTGCCGCTGGCGGCCATAGAGGACGCGATGCCCAGAATCTGCTCCGGCGTCTTGGACTTGCCGTAGATGACCTCCGCAGCCCCCTGGCGCAAAGCCCGGTGGTGGTCCACCTTGGCGTAGCCCAGATCCTCAAAGGGGGCCTGTTTCAGCCGCAGAAGGGCGTCCTCCGGGCTGCACGCGCCGGACTCCACCCGGCGCAGCAGGGTCAGCAGGTCTTGTTTTTCCGACATAAAAACAGCTCCTTTCCGCCGCCTGAGCTGGGCGGGGAGACAAAAAATTATATCTGGTGGTTATCCTTTTTACTCAGTAATATGCTGGAAACCCCTCCGCCACCGCCAGAAGGCGGCGGCCCTCCTCCCCTTTCAGGGCAGGGAGCGCAGCGGAAGTGCCGCTTGACGGCGGAGGCAAGAGGGGATAGTGCTTGTTGTCTGGTGTCAGTTTTGTCCGACTGATGTGGTATTTTGAGCAGAAAACGCTCTCTAGTCACTAGTCACTAACCCCTAACCCTCCGGCTGCTGCTGGTGGCTCTGGACGATGCTGCGGATGGTCCGGTAGAGATAGGGCTTGTAGGTGGCCAGGTCCACCGGGTCGTGTTCCGCCATCACGCTGTAACAGGTGCTGCCCACCAGCTCGATGATGGTGAAAATCATCACTTGGGGGGCCTCCCACTGGCTGGGGTCGTTGGCGGTCAGCCGGTAAAACTCATCCATATAGCTCTGGCCCCGCTGAGAGGCGGTGTGCCGCAGGGCGCTGCGCAGGGTACTCCAGCTCAGGTTTTTGCGGAGGAACCGCAGCAGCAGGGGGCTGTTTTGCAGCTGGTTCAGCATACTGTCCAAAATGTGGATGAGTTTGTCCGCAAAGGGCCGGTCCGATTCCTCCTGGCCCTTCACAGCCTCCCGGAAGAGCCGCTGGGTCATCTGGGACACCAGCGCGTCCCGGATGTCGTCCTTGTCCTTAAAATAGAGGTAAAAGGTCCCCTTGGCGATGCCTGCGGCGGCGGTGATGTCTGAAATGGAGGTCCGCGCCATCCCCCGGTTAGAAAACAGCACAAAGGTGGCGTCCATCAGGCGTTGCAGCTTATTCTGTTTGTTTTCCTGGGCTTTTCCCATGGGGATTCCTCCTCATAATGTGCAATGTGCAATGAACGGGTTTGCAGACGTGTACCAGAAACCCCTCCACCACCGCCTAAAGGCGGCGGCCCTCCTCCGCCGTCAAGCGGCACTTCCGGGGCTTCGCCCCTCCCTGCCCTTTCAGGGGCGGCGAGAGGGGATAATGCTTGCTTTTTGGTCAGCATTTTTTCAAGGTCGATGGTCGATATTGTTTTGTCACGTCTCTCGGCGGTAGAAAAAGGTAAACGTTCCTTCCGCCAGCAGCTTGTCCCCGCAGCAGACTTTGGCCCGGAGGACGGCTACGCTGCCGCCCATGCGCACCGGCTCCGCCCGGGCGGTGAGGGTGCCGGAGGCCACGTTGCGCAAAAAGTGCAGGTCACTGTCCAGCGTGACGGGGTGCTTGCCGTGCTGCCGTGCAGTTGCGCCGGAGACCATGTCCGCCATGGTGTACAGCAGGCCCCCGTGGACGATGCCGTAGGGGTTGTGGACCTGGGGCGTGACTTGGGCCTGGGCGTAATAGTTGCCCTCCGGGTCCTCCAGCAGCTGGATGCCGCAGAGCTGGATAAACTGGTTCTGTTGAATGAGACGGGCCTCTTCCTCTGTCATGTTCTTCCCTCCGGAAACGCAGTCAGATGGTTCCCCAACAGTATACCCGACCCGGCGGCGATTTGCAACCGGCGAAGTTTTCTGGCCGGGGCAAAAGATTTTCGTTCCCAGCGCCGGGAATTTGTGTTATACTTTTCTTATCTATCCTTGTATGGCACTGTGCGGAAGGGAGCTGCAATGAAAGAGAAAATCAGAGTGACCATCGCCGGGCGGAATTACCTCCTGACCGCCGACGAAAACAGCGGGTATATCGAGCAAATCGCGGAGTATGTGGGCCAGCAGATCGCCCAGGCGGAGGGAATGGCCCGTTCCTCCGCCGTGGACGCGGCGACCATGGCGGCGATGAACATCGCTGACAGCTATTTCCGGGAGCGGGAGGCCGGGGAGAACCTGCGCCGCCAGCTGAAGGAGGCCCTGGACGAGAGTGGCAATCTGAAGCGGGAAATTTCCGAGCTGAAGCGGGAGAACTTCCGGCTGAGCCAGGGCAAGTGACCGTATGATGGAGCTGTTGGCCCCGGCGGGGTCGCCGGAGGCGGTCCGGGCAGCAGTGCAGTCCGGCGCGGACGCGGTCTATCTGGGCGCGGGGGACTTCAACGCCCGGCGGAACGCCGCCAACTTTGACCGGGAAACCCTGCGGGAGGCGGTGGACTATTGCCACCTGCGGGGGACGAAGGTCTACCTGACGCTGAACACCCTGCTCTATGACCGGGAGCTGCCACGGGCGGCGGCGCTGGCGGCCTATGCCAGCGCTATCGGCGTGGACGCGGTGCTGGTGCAGGACCTGGGGGTGCTGCGGGCGGTGCGCAAGGCCGCGCCTGACCTGCCCATCCACGCCTCCACCCAGATGTCCATCCACGACCTGGAGGGGGCCAAATTTGCCGCCGGGCTGGGCATCAGCCGGGTGGTGCTGGCAAGGGAGCTGAGCCGGGACCAGATCGCCTACATCTGCGCCCACTCCCCGGTGGAGGTGGAGGTGTTCGTCCACGGGGCGCTGTGTATGTGCTACTCCGGTCAGTGCTTCTTTTCCTCCGTGGTGGGGGGACGCAGCGGCAACCGGGGCATGTGCGCCCAGCCCTGCCGCCTGAACTACGGCTGGAACGGCAGAGCCGACAAGCCCTTACTCTCTCTAAAAGACATGAGCCTGGCCGCCCACCTCCGGGAGCTGGAGGAGATGGGGGTGGCCTGCGCCAAAATTGAGGGCCGCATGAAGCGCCCGGAGTACGTGGCCGTGGTCACGGGCATCTATTCCGCCTGCATCCGGGAGGGACGGGACCCCACGCCGGAGGAACTGACCGCCCTGGAGCGGGCCTTCTCCCGCCAGGGTTTCACCGACGGCTATTTTATGGACCGCACCGGCCCCAAAATGTTTGGCGTCCACGACAACGACGCGCCGCCCCCGGAGGACTTGTTCGCCGAGGTTCGGCGGCGCTATGGCAAGGAACAGCCACGGGTCCCCATCGACCTTCGGGCGGAGGTGGAACAGGGACGGCCCGCCGCCGTCACCGCCTCCGACGAGGCGGGGCACTCCGTCACTGTCACCGGGCCGGTTCCCGAACCGGCGAGAAACCGCCCCCTGACGGGGGAGCAGCTGCACAGGCAGCTGACCAAGACCGGCGGCACCCCCTATTTTTGCGAAACCTGCGAGATTCAGGTGGGAGAGGGGCTTTCTCTGCCCGTTTCCGCCCTGAACGGCCTGCGCCGGGAGGCGCTGGAGGGCCTGAACCGGGCGCGGACGGAACCTCCCGCCCGGCGGACGGGGAAATTTGCCCCGCCTCAGAGCGTCCTTAATCGGCAGGAGCAGCCGGGTTTCTCCGTCTCCCTGCTCCGGGCAGCGCAGCTGACGGACGGGCTGCTGGCCCTGCGGCCCGGTTCCGTGGCCCTGCCGCTGGAGGAATACGCCGCCCACCCGGAGTTGGTGAGACAAATCACTCGCAGCGGCTCAGAGTGCGCCGTCACCCTGCCCCGCGTCCTGTGGGACCGGGAGCGGGAGGGGGCAAAAGAAATGCTGGCCGACCTGCGTCGGCGGGGCGTGACCGCCGCCTATGCCTCCACCTGGTCGGGGGTCATGCTGGCCCAGGAGCTGGGCTTCACCCCCCGGGGGGACTTCGGCCTGGGCGTCACCAACAGCGAGACGCTGGCCGGAATGCAGGAGTTGGGCCTTGCCTCGGCGGTGCTGTCCTTCGAGTTGAAAAGCCAGCGGGTGCGGGATTTGAGCAAGCCGCTGGACACAGAATTGATCGTCTACGGGCGCTTGCCCCTGATGATTACGGAAAACTGCATCATTCGGGGCAAAAACGGCAAGTGCGCCTGTAACTGGAAAACCGGTGGCGACCCGGTGCTGACCGACCGGCGGCGGGCCAGGTTCCCGGTGGTACACGCCTGCGGCTGCCGGAACGAGATTTTGAACTCCGCCCCGGGCTATCTGGCGGATAAACAGGACTTTTGGCAGAGGTGCGGCCTCTGGCGGGCGCGTCTGCTGTTCACCACCGAGACGGGCGCGGACTGCGCCGAAATTTTGCGCCAGTACCAGACCGGCGAGGCCCATTTGCCGGAGCAGTTCACACGGGGGCTGTATTTCCGGGACGTGGAATGATGAGCTGTTAGCTATTAGCTGTTAGCTGTTGCCGTCAAGCGGCACTTCCGAAGCTGCGCTTCTCCCTGTAGCCAGGTGCTGCAAACCCAAAGCGCAGGGTTGAAAAGGCAGCGCCGCCGGACAAAACGCGCTCTGGACGCGGGCGGCCACGGGCCGCCCCTACAGGTGTGTGGTAACAGTTTCGGGCAAATCTGTTGAGCGTGATTCAAAAGAGAAATCACGACCAAAAACGACAAAGGAACCGATTACAATGAAGTTGAAGATCAAAGCCCTGTCCCCCAAAATTGGGACAGAGATCCCCTTCCCCTACTACGCCAGCGGCGGCGCCGCCGCCATGGACCTCCACGCCTGCATCGACCAGCCGCTGGTGCTGGGGGCGGGAGAGCGGACGATGGTCCCCACCGGCATCGCCATCGCCCTGCCGGGGCCGGGGTATGTGGCGCTGGTGTTCGCCCGTTCGGGCCTTGCGGTGAAGGAGGGGGTCAACCTCTCCAACGGCGTGGGGGTCATCGACAGCGACTACCGGGGCGAGATCCGTGTGGGCCTGTTCAACAGCAGTCGGGAGGACTACACCATCCAGCCCGGAGCGCGGGTGGCCCAGCTTGCGGTGGTGCCGGTGGTTCAGGCCCAGCTGGAGCAGGTGGACGAGCTGGACGAGACAGCGCGGGGCGCGGGGGGCTTCGGCTCCACCGGAAAGTGACGTATTGTTTCACTCTGAACGATTTTTCAGCTTGATTTCAGCAAGGAGGCGTACCCTATGAGTATTATTCTGGCTTCTCAGTCTCCCCGGCGCAAAGCGCTGTTAGAGCAGATGGGCATCACCGATTTTCAGGTCATCCCCGCCCAGGGAGAGGAGAAAATGGACCATTCTCTGCCCAAGGAACAGCTGGCTCAGGAGCTGGCCCGGCAAAAGGCCGCGCAGGTGGCGGCTCAGGTGGGGCCGGAGGACATCGTCATCGGCGCGGACACCATCGTGGTGCTGGACGGCAAGGTACTGGGCAAGCCGGAGAACCAGGCCAGCGCCTTTCGGATGCTGTCCTCGCTCTCCAGCCGGCGGCACACGGTCTACACCGGCGTGGCCGTTCGCCAGGGGGAGCGGGAGCTGACCGCCTGTGAAGCTACCAGCGTCCGGTTCTGCAACCTGACGGAGCGGGAAATTCTGGACTACATTGCCACCGGGGAACCCATGGACAAGGCCGGGGCTTACGGCATCCAGGGCCGGGGCGCGCTTTTGGTTGACAGCATCCAGGGAGACTTTTATAATGTGGTGGGGCTTCCCATCTGTCGGCTGGGCCGAATGTTGGCGGGCTTCGGCGTGTACTGTCTCTGATTTCTCAGGCCGTACCGCGTACCAGAAGGAGAAAGGGTCCTTAGATTGAAAAAGTTTTTCCACGACAACGGCCTTTGGGTGCTCATTGCCGCGCTGCTGCTGACGGCGGTGGTGACCATGACCTCGGCGCTGTTCCCCAACATGACCTCCCCCCTCTCCAATGTCATTGGAGTGGTTTCCTCCCCCTTCCAGCGGGTGGCCTCCTCCTTTACCGGCTGGGTGGAAGGGGTATATGACTACGCCTTCCGCTATGAACAGCTGGTGGAGGAAAACGAAGCCTTGCAGCAGGAGCTGTCCGAGGTCCGCAGCGAGCTGCGGGAGGCCCAGGACGCCCAATCCGAAAACGAGGACCTCCGCAACGCCCTGGGGCTGGTGGAGGAAAAGACCGACCTGACACTGATGGACGTGACCGTCACCGAGGGCAAGGCCAGCAGCTGGGAGTCCACCCTGACCATCAGCAAAGGCTCCAACGCGGGCATCGCCGTCAACGACGTGGTCATCACTGGCACCGGCTATCTGGTGGGCGTGGTGCAGGAGGCGGGCACCAACTGGGCCACCCTCATCCCCATCCTTGACCCCAGCATCTCCGTCAGCGCTACGGTTTACCGCACAGGCGACACCCTGATGCTGGAGAGCGACC
>MSHH01000023.1 GCA_001941075.1 Oscillospiraceae bacterium Zagget6
GAAATCTTAAGTTGATGACATTGCCTTTCAGGGGAGGCAAGAGGGGATAGTGCTTATCGGCTGTTGTCAGTTTTGTCCGACAAATGTGGAATTTTTAGTAGAAACGCCCTCTTTCTAGATACTAATCACTAGTCACCAGCCACCAAAAAACGGGGCTGGTTCAAAAAGAGAACCAATTCGTAAAAAACAGGAGAAAAACAATGTTTCAGGGATTCACAGACGAGACGATTTCCTTCATGTGGGGCATCCGGTTCAACAACCGGCGGGACTGGTTTTTGGAGCACAAGCCAGTCTATGAGCGGGAGCTGTACCAGCCCATGAAGGAGCTGGCGGCGGACGTGCAGGAGCGGCTGCTGGCGGGCCACAAAAATCTGGAGCTGAACGTCAAGGTGACGCGCATTTACCGGGACGCCCGGCGGGTGAAGTACGGCGGGTTGTACAAGGACCACCTGTGGTTTACCCTGCGGCCTCCGGTGGAGGACTGGACGTGTTTCCCCTGCTTCTACTTCGAGGCCCGGCCGGAGGGCTACGGCTACGGCATGGGCTACTGGCGGGTCACACCTACCATGATGGAGCAGTACCGGCGGCGCATCCTGCGGGAGCCGGAAAAGCTGGAGAAGCTGGCCCGGCGGCTGAACCGACAGAAGGAGTTCGCCCTGGAGGGAGACGAGTACAAGCGCAGCAAGGGGGAGGTTTCGCCCCTGTTGCAGCCCTGGTTCAACCGGAAAAACGTGGGTCTCCACGCGGAGAAGGAGTACGAGGAAAACAGCCCCTTCTTCGGCCCGGAGCTGGTGGACGAGGTGGTCCGGGGGTTCGAGTGGCTGCTGCCCTACTATCAATATTTTAAGGAGCTGGAGCTGGAACCGCCCATCGAATGAGCTGTTAGCTATTAGCCGTTAGCTGTTAGCTGGGATAGTGCTTGCCGTTGCGTCAGCAGTTTTGCCCGGCAGAGTGCAGGTTTTCCGCAGAGAACAGACTTTTTGTAACCGACCACCCCACTTGCCTCCCCTGAAAGGGGAGGTGGCGTGGCGCAAGCTGCGACGGAGGGGTTTCACGCTGGAATCATAGCAAGAGCTGAGTTAAAAGAATAGTCACGGGCTGTTTCAACCATGTGTCAAATAATGGGCGTTCAAGCTCATTTATACCCATTTTCATATCAAAACCCACCCGAATCCAGGCGAAAAACGCTTTGGACTCGGGTGGAGTTTTCTTTGCAACGTGTGGATTATCCCATCATTGCACATTGCACATTGCACATTGCTCATTGTTCAGCAGATACCGCTCCGTCAGCCCCGCAGCCATCTCCACCAGCTCCGGGCAGGGACGCTTTTTGTAGTATTCCCCGGTCCGCTGGCTGGCTACGGGAGAGCCTTCGGCCCGGTCCAGCCCCAGCAACTCCCGGCACACCAGCGAGCCGCCGCTCTGGGCTTTGAACTGCTCCGCCAGCTGCTGGATGATGGTGTAAATCTCCGTCTTGCGCTTGGGGTCGGCGGAACCGTACAGGCTGCTGATGACAAAGGTCAGGCCGCTGAAGGTGCCGCACACCTCCCGCATCCGGCCAAACCCGGCCCCGAAGCCGCTGACCATCCGCAGCACCTGTTCCTCGGTCAGCCCCAGCTCCGGGGCGAAGGCCGCCGCCACGCTCTGGCTGCAATTATAGCCCTGATAGAACAGCGCTCTGGCCCGTTTCGCGTGGCCGATGGGCTGCATTTGGCAGAGCCGCGTCAAAGCGGCGGTATCTCTGGGCCAGCCCTCCCAGTAGTCCCAGCAAAGGGCGCGGAGGGGGGCCGGGTCGCCCACCGTCTCGTCCCAGATACCTACCACGGAGAGGCCCGCTCCCGCCGCCGTAGCGATGGCGTGGGGCGCGTCCTCAAAGACCAATGTATTTTCCGGTGTGCTGCCCAGCCGCTCCATGGCGTGGAGAAAAATCCCCGGTTCCTCCTTGCCCCGGCCGTACTCGTCCGCCGTCAGCAGGAAATCCAGCAGCGGCCACACGCCGCACCGCTCCAGCGCGGCTTGGCAGAGTGTGCGGTGGGTGGCGGTGACGACGCACAGCGCCACCCCCTGCGCCCGCAGGAACCGCAGAACCTCCCCCGCGCCGGGTTTGAGCTGGGCCTCGTGCCGGTAGAAGTCCTCCATCTGGCGCATGATGCCCGCGTCCACCTGCTCCGGGGTCTGGGACAGGCCGTAGGCAGAAATCAAATACCGTGCGCCCTCCCCCTGAGAGAGGGTGGACACCGCCTCGTCCAAACCGGGCTGTGGTTCAATGCCCAGCGTGCGCAGGTAACGGGCGGCCACGCCATGCCACGCCCACTGGGAGTCCAGCAGGGTGCCGTCCATGTCGAGGATTGCGGCTTTCAGCATAGTCATAGTGTGACCTCCATTTGTAGCTGTTAGCTCTTAGCTATTAGCTGTTAGTCAGAAACTGCTCATTTTGCGGTTATTCCTTTGAATCGGCCTGGTTTCTAATTTCAGGCAGGAAACCCCTCCGCCACCGCCTGCGGCGGCGGCCCGCCTCCCCTTTCAGGGCAGGGAGCGAAGCGCAGGGAGGCACGAAGTGCCGGAAGTGCCCCTTGAGGGCAGAAGTGCCGCTTGACGGCGGAGGCGAGAGGGGGTATCGCTTAAGAAGCAGTCGTTCTTCGTGGAAAACTTGTACTGCGCCGGGCAAAGGTGCTGAAAAAACAGCAAGCTCTATCCAAGCTAGTAGCTAACAGCTAACGGCTAATGGCTAATTTCAGCAACGCAGTTGCAATGATTTTCCCGTGGTCGAAGGCCAGCCCCTCCTGCTCCAGCAGGTCCACGGACAGGGCCACGCCTGCGGCGGTGTGCTGTTCCGCTACCCGGAGCTGGACTTTCAGCGTTTCCTCCCCGTTGGTCAGGCGGATGTTCAGTTCGTTCCCCGTCCGTTGGGCGGTGACGGTGAACCAGTCCGCCGCCTGCGCGTCGTCGTCGGCCTGGGGCCGCAGGGCCTCCCCCTCTACCAGGGTCATATAGGCCCGCGTCATGGTCCAGCAGCGGGGTCCCGTCCGGGGTCGCTGAAAAAGCCCACCGGCACCAGCGTCTGGCCGGTCAGGTGCGTCTCCTCCTCCAGTTCCCGGGCAGCGCAGGCGTCCACGTTCTCGTCCGGGTTGGAAAAGCCACCCGGCAGCGCCCAGCACCCCAGGTAGGGGTGTCCGCCCCGGCGGATGAGCAGCAGCCGCAGGGCCTCCCCCTGCCGCTCAAACACCAACACGTCCGCCGTCACGGAGGGGTGGGGGTAGTCTCCGGGCCGATAAGCGGCCAAAAACTCGGCCTCGGTCAGACCGTCCTTGTCTCGCAGTTCCATGTGGTTGGCTCCTTTCCATGTTAGCTTTTAGCTCTTAGCTTCTAGCTGTTAGCTATGAACAGCTAAGGGGGTTGTTGGTGCTTTGATTTTGGGTTTGTACCGAAAACCCCTCCGCCACGGCTTCGCCGTGCCACCTCCCCTTTCAGGGCAGGGAGCGAAGCGCAGGGAGGCACGAAGTGCCGGAAGTGCCCCTTGAGGGCAGAAGTGCCGCTTGACGGCGGAGGCAAGAGGGGTGGTCGGTTACTGAATGTTGGTTCTTCATAGAAAACTTGCACTTTGCCGGGCAAAAGTGCTGAACAAACGGCAAGCACTATCCAAACTAACAGCTAACGGCTAATGGCTAACAGCTCTCTTTCTCTCCTCCGCCCTCCGGCGCAGCAGCTCCTGCTCGATGATGTCCGCCATGCCGTAGGGGATATAGTCCAAATGCTCCAGATCGTTGGGCAGGTAGGGCAGCAGCCCCAGCTCCGGCTCCGGCCCCAGGGCGTCCGGGTCAGGCAGCGCCGCCACCGTCGCCACGCAGCGGTTGATTTTGGCCCCCTCCTGGGTGAAGCGGGCCTCGTAATCGGTCATAATTTCCCCCGGCTCTTCGGCGTGGAGGTCGTTTGTCACCCGGCTGAGGGTGTACCCCGCCCGGGGGAACTGGGTCAGGGAGAAGTCAAACAGCGGCTTGTTGTCCGTTTTGAAGTACAGCTCGCCGCCCTCCCCCAAAATGGCCCGGTAGGAGCGGAGAAAGGTCTCGTGGGTCAGCCGCCGCTTGGCGTGGCGCTTGCTGGGCCAGGGGTCGCAGAAGTTCAGGAACATCCGGTCCACCTCGCCGGGGGCGAACATCTCCCCCAGCCGTCCCGCGTCCTCGCAGACAAAGACCACGTTGTTCAGCTTCCGATCCCTGGCTTTCTCCATGGCCAGCAGCAGGCAGTCCGGCACCCGCTCCACCGCCACCAGCAGCACGTCCGGGTGGGCGGCGGCGGTTTCCACGGTGAAGGTCCCCTTGCCGCAGCCGATTTCCAGCCACAGGGCGGAGCAGTCGGGCATCCGCTCCCGCCAGCGCCCCGCCTGGCTCCAGGGGTCTTTTTCCTGCCAGTCCGCCACCCGCTCCATGCGGGGGACGAGGTTCTTCTTTTTGCGCATTCTCATGGTTGTACCTCTAGCTGTTAGCTTTTAGCCGTTAGCTCTTAGCTTTGCACCGCTAACGGCTAACGACTACTGGTTATCTTAACATAAACGAAAGGGCAGCGCAAGGTCATTCAAACTGTCGACAGGGCAAAAGCATTTAAACTTCTGAAGAGATGTGGTAAGATAGGCTTAAGAAGATAGAAGAATTACGCACGAGACTAGCGAAAGTGGAACATCCGCGGCGAACAGACCGGGGAAACATACGCCATAATCTGTAGGATATTATCATCATAGGACGGTGTACCCTTATATGTGATGGATAGG
>MSHH01000024.1 GCA_001941075.1 Oscillospiraceae bacterium Zagget6
GTGGGCAACTTCGAGACCCAGGAGGAGAAGGACGCCATGGTGGAGAAGTACGGCAGTCAGGCCCTCCGCCCCTCCGTCAAGATGTCCAAGAGCCTGGGCAACGTGGTCAACCCCGACGACGTCATCCGGGAGTACGGCGCGGACACCATGCGGCTGTATATCATGTTCATCGGCGACTTTGAAAAGACCGCCACCTGGTCCGACGAGGCGGTGCGGGGCTGCAAGCGGTTCCTGGACCGTGTCTGGAACCTCCAGGAGAAGTGCGGCGACAGCCTGGAGTACTCTCAGGCAAACGTGGCCGCCATCCACAAGGCCATTAAGAAGGTCAACGAGGACATCGAGGCCATGAAGTTCAACACCGCCATCGCTACCATGATGGCCCTGACCAACGACTTCTACGCCAACGGCTGCACCAAGGGCGATTTGAAGGCCCTGCTGCTGCTGCTGTCCCCCATCGCCCCCCATATCTGCGAGGAGATGTGGGAGAACCTGGGCTTCGCCGGGAGCGGCATGATTTGCAAACAGCCCTGGCCGGAGTATGACGAGAGCAAGACCGTGGCCGCCACGGTGCAGCTGGCGGTGCAGGTGGCAGGCAAGGTCCGCGCCAACATCGTGGTCCCCACCGACGCCGACGACGAGGCCGTGGTCGCCGCGGCCCTGGCCGACGCCAAAATTCAACGCCAAGCCGAGGGCAAGCAGCTGGTGCGGAAGATCGTCGTGCGGGACAAGAAGTCCAAGGCCGTGAAGATCGTCAACCTGATTTTTAAGTAAAACCATTTTAGCGTACCAAACCCCCGTCCGCACCCGCGGACGGGGGTTCCTATCTGTCAAATGGAATGTGAGGGGTTCATCTTTTCCTGCCTATCAGCTCCAGCTTCTCCCGGCGGGTCAGCCCTTTGATTGCCATTTCCCGGCGGAGGGCGTCCCCCTTGGTGGGCTGTTCCTCCCGGTAGACCACCTCCACCGGCAGACGGCTGCGGGTGTACTTCGCGCCCTGGCCCCGGTTGTGGACTTCCGCCCGCCGGTCCACGTCGGCGGCGATGCCGGTGTAGAGGGTGCCGTCGGCGCACCGGACCATATAGACCCACCAGCTGTGGGGTTCCATTTGCGCCGCCTCCTTTTTCGTTCGTTTGGGTCCAGTTTACCGCGAAAAAAGGAAAGCTGCAAGGGGTTCCCTCGCAAAAAGCGCCGCCCAAACGGACGGCGCTGTTCTATCTGAAACGAATCACAGGATTCGGAGCTTTTAGTCTGCCCCCCGCGCCGACAGCTGCCAGCGAGTGGAGCAGTGAGGTCAGAAAAGATGTGGCCCATCTATCAGGAGCGTCGGGGAAGCAGCCCCCGGAGGGCTTCCGCCGCAGCGCCTTGCTTGACTGTCCCTATCTTACCACTCCGCCGCCGCGAATTGTTGGCGAAACTGCAAAAGAGTTGTGAAAAGAACATGAATCGTTTTGCGAATTTTGCACAACCGGAGCGTTCTTCTATTTTTTAGAAAATTTGGGGCCGTCGGAGCCGTTTTCCCGGTTCAAAAGGCTTGCAATCTCCCGGAAGGTTTGTTATGATAAGAAAAAGGGAACGTTTTCCCGCAAAATTGGGCGGCGCGCTCCCTGGACGTGCCGCAGTTGGCGGCGCACCGGGCGAGACGGGCCGCCGCCCTCCGGTTTCTCCGGCCTGCGGCAGGAGGTTTTCGCAGCAGTGAAAAAACAGCGCAAAAAACTGAACTTTTCCGCCAATCCCGGGCGGGTGCTGGCTTTCAGCTTCTTTGCCATCATCCTGGTGGGAACGGCGCTGCTGACGCTGCCCGTTTCCAGCCGGGACGGAACCTGGACCAGCCCCCTGACCGCCCTCTTCACCGCCACCAGCGCCACCTGCGTCACCGGTCTTGCTACGGTGGACACCGGCCTGTGGTGGAGCGGCTTCGGCCAGGCGGTGATTTTGGTGATGATCCAGCTGGGCGGGCTGGGCTTTATGACGGTGTTTTGCACCTGCGCCATCGTCTTGCGCCGCCGCCTGTCCATCTCACGGCAGATGGTGCTGATGGGGGCGCTGAACGTCAACACCGTGGAGGACGCGCTGGGCATCGCCAAACACGCGGTACTGTTGACCCTCTCCTTCGAGGGAGCGGGCGCTGTTGTGCTGGCGGCGCGGTTTGTGCCGGAGTACGGCTGGAGCAAAGGCATTTGGTACGGCGTGTTCCATTCGGTCTCCGCCTTCTGCAACGCCGGGTTCGACCTGGTGGGGGGCATGGCGAACTATGTCCACGACCCGGTGGTCAACCTGACGCTGGTCATTCTGATTATCTGCTCCGGCCTGGGCTTTTTCGTCTGGGAGGAGCTGCTTTGGCACAGGGACGGACACCTTTCCCTGCCCAGCTGCCTGGTGCTGCTGACCACGGCGGCGCTGGTGATCTCCGGCACGGTGTTTTTCCTGCTGCTGGAGTGGGACGGCGCGTTCAGCGGATTTTCCGGCCCGGAAAAGCTGCTGGCGGCTCTGTTCCAGTCGGTGACGCTGCGGACGGCGGGCTTCTCCACCGTGGACCAGGGGGCGCTGACCGAGAGCAGTCAGGCCCTGAGCATCTTCTATATGCTCATCGGCGGCGGCTCCGGCTCCACCGCCGGCGGCATCAAGGTGGGCACCGCCGCAGTGCTGGCCCTGGCCCTGCGCTCCGGTCTCCATGGCCGGGAGCGGGTGACGGTGCGGGGCCGCACAATCCCCCACCGGCAGGTGTTCAACGCCATGACGCTGACGCTGCTGGTGGTCATGGCTTTCTTTGCCGGGGCGGTGTTCCTCTCCGTCCGGGAGGGGCTGCCGTTCCTGGCCTCCGCCTTCGAGACGGCCTCCGCCATCGCTACGGTGGGCCTTTCCACCGGCATCACGGCGTCTCTCTCCGCCCAGTCCCAGGTGGTACTCGTCTGCCTGATGTACCTGGGGCGGGTGGGCATCCTGTCCTTCTCCTTCGCGGTGCTGACCCACAGGCCAGTGGAGGAAAAAATCAATTATCCCTATGTGGATATGATGATTGGATGATAGCTATTAGCTCTTAGTTTTTAGCTTTTAGCTTGGCGGTGCTATCTTTGAGGTACTACGTCTTTGGGTTGCAGTACCTGACTAACAGCTAACGGCTAATAGCTAACAGCTCGTCAGTGCGGCTGATTCAAGGGGAAAACCGAATAAAAAAACTGGCTACACCTTTTACTCAGCTTTATGAACATTTTAGCTTTTAGCTTGGCGGTGCTGTCTTTGAGGCACCATGTATTTGGATTGCAGTACCTGACTAACAGCTAACGGCTAATAGCTAACAGCTTATCTTCCCTTTGGGGGGTACATGATTATGAAAACCTACGCAGTTGTGGGCCTGGGTCGTTTTGGCGACGCCGTGGCCCGGGAACTGATGCGCCCCGTCAAGGGCCACCGTCCCACCAATGAGGTGTTGGCCATCGACATCGACGGAGAGCACATTCAGACCATCGCGGACCATGTGACGCGGGCGGTGCAGGCCGACCTCCGGGACCCGGAGGTGGTGCAGGCCCTGAACGTGGCGTCCTGCGACGTGGTGCTGGTGTGCATTGGCTCTGACATCAGCACCAGCGTACTGGTGACGCTGAACCTGAAAGAGGCAGGGGCCAAGTGCGTCATCGCCAAGGCCAGCAGCGAGGCCCACCGCCGCATTTTGGAGCGCATCGGCGCGGACCGGGTCATCTTCCCCGAACACGACGTAGGGCGGCGACTGGCCCACACCCTGAGCCAGCACAGCGCCTATGACCTGCTGGATCTCTCCGACGACTACGCGGTGGTGCGGGTCCCCATCCCCAAGAGCTGGTGGGGCAAGACGCTGGCGGAGCTGAACGTGCGGGCCAAATACGACATCAACGTGCTGACCGTTCAGGCCAGCGGCAGCAGCCAGCTCCAGGTTTCCCCCTCGCCTCAGACCCCCCTGCCGGAGCAGGGCGGGGTCATGTCCGTGCTGACCTGCCAGGAGGCCCTGGCGCGGCTCCAGCAGCTGTGACGGGAGGACGCAATGGAACGAATCACCAGCCGCAGCAACCCGCTGCTGGGCCACATCAAAAAACTGCTGAAAGACCGGAGCTATCGCCGGGAGACGGGGGAGTTCGTCTGTGACGGCGTCAAGCTGCTGGAGGAGGCCCTTCGGTGGGACGCGGAACTCACCACCCTGATTTGCTCCGAAGGGCTGGAGCTGACCGCCCTGCCCAAAACCGGGCGGCTGGTGCAGGTCCCCGCCGGGGTGATGGCCTCCATCTCCCCCATGAAAGCCCCCCAAGGGGTGCTATTCACTTGTAAACAACCCGATTTGACCCCGCCGGAGCGGTTGGACGGGCGGACCTATCTGGTGCTGGACGGCCTACAGGACCCTGGCAACATGGGCACCATCTGGCGCAGCGCCGACGCCTTTGGCGCGGCGGGGCTGTTGCTCACCGGCCACAGCGCCGACCCCTACAGCTGGAAGGCGGTCCGGGCCAGCATGGGAGCGGCGTTTCGCCTGCCCGCGTGGGAGGTCACGCCGGAGGCACTGCAAACCCTGTGCCGCGCCAGCGAGCTGCCTCTGTGGGGCACCGCGCTCCAGGCGGACACCGCCGACCTGCGGCAGCTGGACGGGGGCCGCTGCGCCCTGGCTGTCGGCAGCGAGGGCAGCGGTCTCTCATCGGAGGTGCTGGCCCTGTGCGACGGGACGGTGAAAATCCCCATGGAACCCCGCTGTGAATCGCTGAACGCGGCCATGGCCGCCACGGTGGTGCTGTGGGAACGGTATCGGTGTTTAAGCTGTTAGCGATTAGCCGTTAGCTGTTAGTCAGGTACTGCAAATCAAAAGCGTAGAGCTTAAAAGGTAACACCACCAAGCTAAAAGGCAAAAGCGCTCTGAGAGCTAAAAAGGATAATCAATTTAGCTTTTACATTTTAGTTGCCACTCAAAAACCGGAGGGGTCATGCGAACACACAAGGAATTGCTGGTTTGGCAGAAATCCATGTTGCTTGTGAAATATATCATTTGGTCAAAAGGCTTCCCAAAGAGGAAACTTATACACTGTCTGACCAAATGCGGCGGGCGGCAGTGTCGATTCCCTCTAATATAGCGGAGGGGAACGCCCGCAACTCGCCAAAGGAGTTTCAACACTTTTTATATATTTCCCTCGGTTCAGCAGCAGAATTGGAAACACAACTGCTCATTTGTCAGCGGCTGGGATACATCAACCCGAAAGATATTGAACGTGTGACAAATCAATGCACAGAAGTAACTAAAATGCTCCGCTCGCTTCTCCGAGCGGTTGAGGTATCGAACAGCGGAGCTAACAGCTAAGAGCTAAAGGCTAACAGCTATAAAAAGGGAGGCACGGCGTATGCTGTCTGTGACAAAGTTCTGGGTGTGGTTGTCCACAGTCTGCGAGCCGGACGCTGCCTGGCAGGTCTACCGCCACTTCGGGTCGCCGGAGACCGCGTATTTTGCCGACGCGGACGAATATCGGGCTGTGGAAGGGCTGACCGCCCAGCAAATCGCCCGGCTGGAGGACAAATCCACCGCTATCCGACAGGTAGAACAGATCCTTGCGGACTGTGACCGGCTGGGCGCGCATATTTCCACCTGGCAGGACGCAGATTATCCCGAGCGGCTGCGGAATATCTACACGCCGCCTATGGTACTCTACTTTCTGGGTCGGCCCCTGCGCCTGGAGGAGGAATGCGCCATTGCAATGGCCGGTTCCCGCCGCTGCTCCGCCTATGGCCGCTCGATGGCGGAGAAGTTTTCCCGGGACCTGACCCG
This sequence comes from Oscillospiraceae bacterium Zagget6, assembly GCA_001941075.1. GTDB lineage: Bacteria > Bacillota > Clostridia > Oscillospirales > Oscillospiraceae > Onthomonas. The sequence continues at coordinate 5,774 of MSHH01000024.1, forward strand.
GCAGGGCGCGCTGGTGGTGACCGGCATGGCCTCCGGCTGCGACGAGGCGGCGCTCATCGGCGCGATGCAGGCGGGCGGACCGGTGGCCGCGCTGCTCCCCGGCGGGGTGGACGTGCCCTTTGAGGACAACGCCTACTATCGTCAGCTTTACCGGGACGTGGCCTCCCTGGGAACACTCATCAGCACCTACCCGCCGGGGACCGACAACGACCACGCCCACTTCCAGTTCCGCAACCCGGTGCTCACCGGCCTGACTGTAGCCACCCTCTGCATCGAAGCGCCCAGCCGCAGCGGGGTGCTGCAAGTGGCGGCTTTCGCCCAGGAGCAGCAGCGGACGGTGTACACCATCCCCGCCAATCTGACCTCCGCCTCGGCAGCAGGCACCAACGCCCTGCTCTGCGGTGGTGTGGCTCTGCCGGTGCTGTCAGCGGAGGACCTGCTGCTGCCCTACCGGGAGAGATATACCCGGCTGGCGCCCGTCCCTCCGGCGGCGCCCAAACCCAGAGCTGCGGCTCCCAAGCCGGAGAAAACCGCGCCCTCCCCTGCGCCGGAGACGGCAAAAAAGACCGCTCCCAAGGCGGCGGCTGCCCCGAATCAGCAAAAAAAGGTTGACAGCGGCGAAAAGTCAGACTATATTGACTTACGGAAAAGCGGTTCTACCTTTACAGACGATGAGCAGGCGGTGCTGCTGGCCCTCCAAGCCGGGGAAAAGTCCGCCGAGGAGCTGACCGCTGAGACCGGCATTCCCTCCTCCCGTATTCTGGCGGCCCTGACGCTGCTGACACTGCGGGGCTATGTGGAGGAACTGTCCGGGGGCCGGTTCAAAACCGAGCTGCGGGTGAAATAGCCGCCGCCGTCAACCTGTTTCGCACTTCAATTCGTTGGAGGAATCTTTTTTATGGCAAAAACCGATCTGGTGATCGTGGAATCACCGGCAAAGGCAAAAACGATTGGCCGATACCTCGGCCCCAACTATACCGTCATCGCCTCCATGGGCCACATCCGGGACCTGCCCAAGAGCAAGCTGGGTGTGGACATCGAGGCGGACTTCCAGCCCGACTACCAGCCCATCAAGGGCAAAGAGGACATCATCAAGAGCCTGCGCAAGGCCGCCAAGAACAGCAACTGCGTCTATCTGGCAACCGACCCGGACCGGGAGGGGGAAGCCATCTCCTGGCACCTGAAGGAGTTGCTGGAGCTGCCCGACGACCGAACCTATCGCGTCACCTTTAACGAGATCACCAAAACCGTGGTCAACGAGTCCATCGCCGCGCCCCGGGCCATCGACCAGAACCTGGTGGACGCGCAGCAGGCCCGACGCATTTTGGACCGCATCGTGGGCTATCAGCTGTCCCCCCTGCTGTGGCGGAAGATCCGCCGGGGCCTCTCCGCCGGACGGGTCCAGTCCGTGGCCACCCGGTTGGTGGTGGACCGGGAGAATGAAATTCGCGCTTTCGTCCCCCAGGAATACTGGTCGCTGGACGTGCGGCTGGAGCGCATCGCCCCCCAGGTGGGGTCCTTCCTGGCCCACTACCACGGGGAGGGCAAAAAGAAAACCGAGCTGCCCAACGAGGCGGCGGTGGACGCGATTCTGGCGGACGTGGCGGTGAACCCCTTTGTGGTCACCGGCGTGCGCAAGGGGGAGAAGCAACGCCAGCCCGCGCCCCCCTTCACCACCTCCACCCTCCAGCAGGAGGCCAGCCGCAAGCTGGGCATGGCCCCCCGGCGCACCATGTCCATCGCCCAACAGCTCTATGAGGGCGTGGACATCGAGGGCGAGGGCGCAGTGGGCCTCATCACCTATATGCGTACCGACTCCCTGCGCCTGTCCGTGGAGGCCACCGACAGCGCCCGCTCGTTCATCCGTGCCCGCTACGGCACAGACTACGTCCCCAAAACCACCCGCGTCTACAAGGCCAAGGCCAACGCCCAGGACGCGCATGAGGCCATTCGGCCCACCAACGTGGAGCTGGCCCCCGACGTGGTGCGCAAGAGCCTGACCTCTGACCAGTACAAGCTCTACAAGCTGATTTGGAGCCGGTTCCTGGCCTGCCAGATGTCCAACGCCGTGTTCGACACGGTTTCCATCGACGTGACCAGCGGCACCCACCTGTTCCGGGCCAGCCACCAGAGCATGAAGTTCTCCGGCTTTACCGCCGTCTATGTGGAGAGCAAAGAGGAGGGCGAGGAGGCCGTGGGTTCTCCCCTGCCTGACCTGGCCGAGGGCGAGACCGTCCGCAAGACCAGCCAGGACAAGACCCAGCACTTCACCCAGCCGCCACTCCGGTTCACCGAGGCCACGCTGATTAAACTGTTGGAGGAGCGGGGCATTGGCCGACCCTCCACCTACGCCCCCACCGTCTCCACCATTCAGGACCGCTACTATGTGGTCAAGGAGGGCCGCGCCCTCCGGCCTACTCCCCTGGGCGAAGTCGTCACCCAGCTGATGGAGGATAAATTCACCGACATCGTGGACCCCAACTTCACCGCCCGGATGGAAAGCGACCTGGACGAGGTGGAACGGGGCAAGGAGGACTGGAAGGAGCTGCTGCGCCGGTTCTACGCCGGGTTCCACGCCGAGATGGAACAGGCGGAGAAGGATCTGGACGGGGAACGCATCAAGATCCCCGATGAGGTCTCCGACGAGGTCTGTGATGTCTGCGGCAGGCAGATGGTCATTAAAATCGGCAAATTTGGCCGGTTCCTGGCCTGTCCCGGCTACCCGGAGTGTACCTTCACCAAGCCCCTCGTCATCGAAACGCCGGGCAAATGCCCCAAATGCGGGGGTCGCATCCTGAAAAAGACCAGCCGCAACGGGTACACCTACTACGGCTGCGAGTACAACCGCTCCGCCAACGATAAGATGGTCTGCGACTTTATGACCTGGGATGTGCCGGTGAAGGAAAACTGTCCCATCTGCGGCCAGACTATGTTCAAAAAGTCCGGCAGAGGAGCCAAGAAGCCCTTCTGCATCAACGAAAAGTGCGAGAACTTCACCCCGGAGGAGCTGCGCCCCGGCTACCGCAAGCCCAAAGAAAAGACGGAGGACGCCGTCTCCCAGGCGGCGGCAGAGGCCATCGCGGAGCCGGACAAGACCGCCGACAAGAAAACAGCGGCGAAGAAGTCCACATCCACAAAGAAAACAACTGCGAAAAAATCCACCGCCAAGAAAGCGACTACCACAAAAGCCGCCGCGAAGAAGGCCCCGGCGAAGAAATCCGCCGCCAAAAAGGACCCAAACAAGCCCAAGCGGGAGCTGACCGCCGCCCAGCGTGCGGCGCTGGAAAAGGGCTGGGCCATTCAAGCGGCCAAGCGGGAGGCAGCCAGGCAGCAAAAATCGGAGGAATAAATGGAACCTGTCGTCGTCATAGGCGCGGGGCTGGCGGGGTGCGAGGCCGCCTGGCAGCTGGCCAGGCGGGGCGTCCCCGTCACCCTGTACGAGATGAAGCCCCACAAGCAGACCCCCGCCCACAAAAGCCCGGACTTCGCGGAGCTGGTCTGTTCCAACTCCCTCCGGGCCAACAACGTAGAGAACGCCGTGGGCCTGCTGAAAGAGGAAATGCGCCGCTGTGGGAGCCTCATCATGGCCCAGGCGGACGCTCACGCCGTCCCCGCCGGGGGAGCGCTGGCGGTGGACCGCTACGCCTTCTCTGAGGCCGTCACCCAGGCGATCCGCAGCCACCCCAACATCACGGTGGTGGAGCAGGAGGTCACGGAGCTGCCCCCAGAGGGGCAGGTGCTGGTGGCCAGCGGCCCCCTGACCTCCGACCCGCTGGCGGAGCATTTGGCCCGGCGGTTCCCCCAGCAGAACTATCTGCACTTTTTCGACGCGGTGGCCCCGCTGGTGTCCTTCGAGAGCATCGACATGGACAAAGCCTGGTTCGGCAGCCGCTACGACAAAGGCACCGCTGACTACATCAACTGCCCCATGAGCCAGGAGGAGTACGACGCCTTCTGGCTGGCCCTGTGCCAGGCGGAGGAGGCCAAGCTCCACGGCTTCGAGGACAAAAACGTCTTTGAGGGCTGTATGCCGGTGGAGGTCATGGGGAGGCGGGGACACGATACCCTCTGTTACGGCCCGCTGAAGCCGGTGGGCCTCCCCGACCCCAGGACCGGGCAGGAGCCTTACGCCGTGGTACAGCTGCGCAAGGACAACGCCCAGGGCAGCATTTACAACATGGTGGGATTCCAGACCCACCTGACCTGGCCGGAACAGCGGCGGGTGTTCCGCATGATCCCCGGCCTGGAGAACGCCGAGTTCATCCGCTACGGGGTCATGCACCGCAACACCTATTTGGACTCGCCCCGGCTGCTGAACCGCTATTATCAGGTGGTGGATGAGCCGCGGCTGACCTTCGCCGGGCAGATGACCGGCGTGGAGGGCTATGTGGAGTCCGCCGCCTCCGGCCTGCTGGCCGGGACGGAGCTGGCCCATCGGGTGCTGGGACTGCCCCTGGTGGACTTCCCCCAGGAAACGGCGCTGGGCGCGCTGGCCCAGTACGTCAGCACCCCTTCCGCCGACTTCCAGCCCATGAACGTCAACTTCGGTATCATTCCGCCTCTGGGCCGCCGGGTCCGGGGCGGCAAGCGGGCCAAAAATGCGGAGCTGGCCCGCCGGTCGCTGGAGGCGCTGGCGGAGCTGAACCTGTGAGAGATAAAAATGACTTTTTTGTTCGATATAGCACAAGCTTGCTTCAAAGCACAGCTATTTTGTAACTACCCACCCCTCTTGCCTCCCATGAAAGGGGAGGGGGACAATGCGAAGCATGGTGGAGGGGTTTCCGGCTGAAATAATGGAAAAGGCCGGTTAAAAGGAATTACCCTAGAACAGACAACAGATTGAAAAAAGGAGGCCTTTTTCATGAACATCATCATCGACGCGATGGGCGGCGACCTTGCCCCCGCGGAGCCTGTCCGGGGCGGGCTGAAAGCCCACGAGGAACTGGGCTGCGAGATCACCTTCGTGGGCCAGGAGGACGCCATCCGCCAGGTGCTGGAGCAGGACGGCGTCAAGGAACTGCCCCAGGGCGTCAGCATCGTCAACGCCACCCAGGTGGTGGAAATTTGCGACGACCCCTCCACCGCATGGCGTAAAAAGAAGGACTCCTCCCTGACGGTGGGGCTCAAGCTGCTGCGGGACGACGGGGCGGACGCCTTCATCTCCGCCGGTTCCACCGGTGCCCTTTTGAGCGCGGGAACGCTGCTGGTCAAGCGCATCCCCGGCATCAAGCGGGCGGCGGTGGCCCCAGTGGTGCCCACTAGTAAGGACAACGCCGTCCTCATCGACGCGGGGGCCAACGCCGAGTGTACCCCGGAGTACATGCTGCAATTCGCCTATATGGGCAGCTTTTACGCCGAAAAGGTGCTGGGCAAGCCCAACCCCAAGGTGGGCCTGCTGAACATCGGCACCGAGCCAAGCAAGGGCAGCGAGCTGTATAAGGAGGTCCACGACCTGCTGCAAAAGGCCGGGGACGCCGGGCGCATCAACTTTGTGGGCAACGTGGAACCCACCAACCTGGCCAGCCCCGACGCCTGCGACGTGCTGGTGGCAGACGGCTTTGTGGGCAACATCATGCTCAAGGCCATGGAGGGCACCGCCAACTTCATTGTGGACGCGCTGAAAGACCTGTTCAAAACCAACTGGAAAACCAAGACGAGTTACCTGTTCCTGCGGGGCAGCATGGGCGGATTCCGGGAACGGCTGGACAGCCGCTCCACCGGCGGAACCGCCATGCTGGGCATCCAGAAGCCCGTCTTTAAGGCCCACGGCAACAGCGACGCCTACGCCTTTTTGAACGCTGTGCGGCAGGCCAAGCTCTTTGTGGAGGCCGACGTGAACAGCGCCATTGTGGAGAACATCGACCACATGGTCCTCGATACACCAAAACAGACCACCTGAACGAAAAGAAGGGTGAATCCATGAAAACACTGGAAGAAAAGCTGGGTTATCATTTTCGGGATCGCTCCCTGCTGGAGAACGCCCTGACCCACAGCTCCTACGCCAACGAGCACCACATGGGCAGCATCCACTCCAACGAGCGGCTGGAGTTTTTGGGCGACTCGGTGCTGGGTATGGTGACGGCGGACAGCCTGTACCACACCTTCCCCAACCTGCCGGAGGGGGAGCTGACCCGCCTGCGGGCCAATCTGGTCTGCGAGGGGAGCCTGGCGATGGTGGCCCGGCAATTAGATTTGGGCAGCTACCTGAAGCTGGGCAAGGGCGAAGCCGGCGGCGGCGGCGGACAGCGGCCCTCCATCATCGCGGACGCGGTGGAGGCGGTGCTGGCGGCGGTGTACCTGGACGGCGGCATCAGCCAGGCCCGGCGCATCGTGCAGCGCTTTATCCTCAGCAACATTGACCAGGTCCAGGAGGCCAGCCGGGACCACAAGACCTATCTCCAGGAGCTGGTGCAGCGCAAGAGCGGCCAGAGCCTCAGCTACCGGCTGATCGGGGAATCCGGCCCGGACCACAACAAGACCTTCACCATGGAGGTGCTGCTGAACGGGGTCAGCGTGGGTTCCGGCAGTGGCAGGAGCAAAAAAGAAGCCGAGCAGATGGCGGCAAAGGCGGCCATCGCCCGGTTGGAAGGAAAATGAGCTGTTAGCCATTAGCTGTTAGCCGTTAGCCATGTGCTGCTGACAAAATACGAAGCGCAATAAAAATGACGCATTTAGAGGGGAAACGCTGATGTTTCCCTTTTAAATGCGTCGTTTTTCATCATGCGAGTCGCAAGGGGCACGGTGTAAGCCCTGACGGGTGGATTTGCCGGAAGGACCGACACGGTTGCGTCAATGGGACGACCACGAAAGGCAGCTGTTTCTGGCTGACAGCTAAGAGCTAAAAGCTAACAGCTCTACATGGCCTGCCGCCCCTCCAGCGCCCGCATCAGCGTGGCATCGTCGGCGTATTCCAGATGGCTGCCCATGGGAATGCCGTAGGCCAGACGGGTGAGCTTCACCTGGAAGGGCTGGAGCAGCCGGGAGAGGTAATAGGCGGTGGTCTCCCCCTCGGTGTCCGGGTTGGTGGCCATGATGACCTCCTCCACGCCTCCTGCGGCCACCCGGCTGACCAGCTGGCTGATGTGCAGGTCGTCTGGCCCCACGTGGTTCATGGGGGAGATAACTCCGTGGAGGACGTGGTACACGCCAGTGTACTCCCCCGCCCGTTCCATCGCCACCACGTCCTTGGGGTCGGCCACCACGCAGATGGTGCCCTTGTCCCGCTTGGGGCTGGCGCAGATGGCGCAGGGGCCTTCCCCTTCGGTCAGGTTCTGGCACACCGGGCAGTAGGAGATGGACTGCCTGGCGTTCACTATGGCGTCAGCAAACGCCTGGGCCTCACCCTCCGGCAGGTTCAGCACGTAAAAGGCCAGCCGCTGGGCGCTCTTCGTGCCAATGCCGGGGAGCCGGGCGAACTGTTCCACTAATTTTTCCAGCGCAGGGGGGAAGTATTGCATAGCGGCCTCCTTCGTCAATTAGCAATTAGCAATTTGCAATTAGCAATGAACCGGGTTTTCAGCCGCAGCTGCATGACCGGTACATTGCCGAAAAACAATGCGTTCAGCAGGGAACCGTTAGCGTTCAGTTTTCCCATAATTGCACATTGTACATTGCAAATTGCACATTAATCACAGCACCGGGTCCACTTCGCGGGCGCAGAAGCCCGCCTGGGTCAGGGCGTTGAGGATCTTCTCTTTGTGGGCGTTGCCAAACGCTTCCAGCGTGACCCGCAGCTCCACGCCGCTCTGCCGGTTAATGTTGACGAACTGGTTGTGCTCCAGCTTGATGATGTTGCCGTCCTCCTTCGCCAGGATGTCGGCCACCAGCAGCAGCTGGCCCGGCTGGTCGGGCAGCAGCACCGAGAAGGTGAAGATGCGGCCCCGGAGGATCAGCCCGTGCTGAATCAGGGAGGACATGGTGATGATGTCCATGTTGCCGCCGGTCATTATGGGCACCACGTTCTGGCCCTGGATGCCCAGGTCTTTCAGGTGGTACAGGGCGGCCACGGACAGCAGACCGGCGTTCTCCACGATCATCTTGTGCTTCTCGGTCATGTCCAGAAAGGCGGAGACCAGCTCTTGATCGTCAATGGTGATGATCTCGTCCACGTTCTGCTGGATGTAGGGGAACACCTTGTCGCCAGGGGTCTTGACGGCCACGCCGTCGGCGATGGTCTCGATGGTGGGGGTGGTGACGATCTCCCCCGCCTCCAGACAGGCTTTCATGGAGGCCGCGCCGGTAGGTTCCACGCCGATGACCTTGACGCCGGGGTTCAAAATCTTGGCATAGGTCGCCACGCCGCTGGCCAGGCCGCCGCCGCCGATGGGGACCAGAATCACGTTGACATCGGGCAGGTCGCTGAAAATCTCATAGGAGATGGTGCCCTGGCCTGTAGCCACCCGCAGGTCGTTGAAGGGGTGAACGTAGGTCAGCCCTTCCTCCGCGCTGAGCCGGGAGGCTTCCTCGGCGGCGTCGTCGAAGGTGGTGCCGTGGAGGATGACGTTGGCCCCGTAGCTCTTGGTGTTGTTCACCTTGATGAGGGGGGTAGTGGTGGGCATGACGATGGTGGCGGCCACGCCCGCTTTCTGGGCGGCGTAGGCCACGCCCTGAGCGTGGTTGCCCGCGCTGGCGGTGACCAGGCCCTTGGCCTTCTCCTCCTCGGAGAGGGTGGAGATGGTGTAGTAGGCGCCGCGAATTTTGTACGCGCCGGTCACCTGCATATTTTCGGGTTTGAGGTAGACCTGGTTGCCCGTTTCGCCGGAGAAGTATTCGGAGTAGATCAGGTTGGTCTTGCGAATCACGCCGTGGAGCACCCGGCGGGCCTGCTTGAAGGAATCGAGGGTCATCATAGTGCAGTTCGTCCTTTTGTAGTCAAATTTCAATTTCTCATTGTATCCCTGATTCCGAAAAAAGTCAAGGTGGCGGCGCGCCATTTGCCAGAATCCCCCGCCCCGGTCAGACGTGGGGACAAGTCACAAAAAGCGGTCCCACCGCCCGCCGTTTTTCAGCGTTATTTTTTGAGAAAATTCTTTCCCTCCCGGCGTATCCTGTTATAATATTGCTGTAAAGAGACGGGAGAGTACATTCATGGAACTTTTGGATATTGTAGACAAACACGGCCAGCCCACCGGTCTGACCGTTGACCGGGAGACCGCCCACCAGGAGGGCATCCGCCACCGCACGTCCCACGTCTGGCTGTTGCGCCGCCGGGGGGATACGGTGGAAATTTTGCTGCAAAAGCGCAGCAGGGAAAAGGACTCCTACCCCGGCTGCTACGACATCTCCAGCGCCGGCCACATCCCCGCCGGGATGGACTTCGTCCCCTCCGCCCTGCGGGAGCTGAAAGAGGAGCTGGGGCTGGACGCTGCGCCGGAGGAGCTGATTTACTGCGGCCAGCGGCAGTTTTCCTGTCATTCGGTGTTTCATGACCACCCCTTTTGGGATAACCAAATCAGCAACGTCTACGCCCTGTGGCGGGACGTGGAACCGGAGAAGATGACCCTGCAAGCCTCCGAGGTGGAGGAAGTGCGGTGGTTCCCCTTCCGGGACTGCCTGAAGGCGGTGAAGTGCAACGGCATTCCCAGCTGCGTCTACGTGGAGGAGCTGGAGCTGGTGGCCACCGGAGCGGGGCTGGCGCAGGAGATTTTGGGCTAATTCGAGAGAAAACGAACACCAGAGCGTTACCCAGTGGGGGTTCCGCTCTGGTGTTTTTGTGTGCAAATATGGCCTTACAGCCGGGAAATGGCGATACCCGCCAGAATGATGACCACGCCCAGCACCTTTCGTTTGCTGGGATGCTCCTTCAAAATCACTGCGCCAAACAGGAAAATCCAGATAAAACTGGTGGCCGTGATGCAGGGCAGCACCGACACCGGCACGTAAATCAGCGCCACCTGGTTCAGCGCCAGCGAGAGGAACAGCAGCCCGTAGGAGACGATGACCCGCGGGTTCAGGAACTTCCAGATGAAGCCCTTTTTGGCGGTGGTGTTGGCCTGCTGTTTGAGCAAAATCTGGCTGGTGGTGGAGAGGAACACCGCGATGAACGCCGCTCCGTAGCACACCGCCGGGGTGATAAAGTCAGTGTTCATCAGACATGCTCACCACCATTCCAATGATAATCACGATGATGCCCACCACCTGCCTGACGGTGATGGCCTCGTGGAAGATGACCACCGCCCACACGAAGATGAGCATATAGCTGACGCCCTTGCGCAGGTAGGCCGTGGTCAGGGGCAGCCGCTCCAAAATCAGCTGCCACGCGACGGCGTAGCCCGCCAAAATCACCACCGCCGCGCAGAACCAGAACAGGTACATGGGGGACAGGAAAGGGTACTTCCCCCCCAGCTTCAGGAAGGGAGAGGTCAGGCTCTCGAAGAAGATGGCGATGATCGCCAGCGCATAAAGATTGCGCTTTTTGTCCAAAAAATGATCTAACAAAGGTATTTCCTTCTTTTTTAGGATGCGGAGATAGGGGTGGTGTGTTTCATTGCAAGTTGAATAGAGCCGTGAAAAAATAACAAACACAAGCCGTCAAGCACTTGCCCCTCTTGCCTCCGCCGTCAAGCGGCACTTCCGCTGCGCTCCCTGCCCTGAAAGGGGAGGAGGGCCGCCGCCTTTAGGCGGTGGCGGAGGGGTTTTACTGCAAACAGAGCCAGTTCATCACTGAATCTTGCTGACCAAAATCCGCAGCTTGCCGTTGGCGTCGCTGGGAATCTCCTCCATCCACTGGAATTGGAAGGCGAACTCATGCCGCAGGACAGCCCCCAGCTTTTCGGTGATGATGGCCTCCACCTCGGCCTGCCGTTCCTCCGGCACGCCGGGGTCGCGGACCATCAGGATGGTGATGTTCTCGTAGTCCTCCTGGATGACCCGGTACTGGATGACCTCTTTGATGTAGTTCATGATGACCGCCACGTTGCCCCACTCGGTCACGTCGCCGTTTTTGTGGTGAATGACGTCGTTCATGCGACCTTTGATCCGCTTGACGAACCGCAGGCCCGCCTTGGTGTAGGTCTCCATGCTGTCGCCGGAGACGTAGTTGATGATGGGCAGGTCGGTCTTGAACAGCGGCGTGATGACGGCGGGGCCGTCGTCAGCGGGGCCGCTCAGGTCGGCGTTGTAGATGTTGACCACGTGGGTGTCGCTGTTCACCTGGTACTCGTCCCGACCGGGGAGGCGCACCACGCAGGAGCCGGTCTCGCTCATGCCGTAGGCGTCCACCAGGCCGGGGCCAAAGACCTCGGTGAGCAATTCACGGGAGGCGTCGTCCATCATCTCCCCGAAGGGGGTGTAGAACTTGGGCTGGTGGCAGGGGACGTTGTTCTTCTTGGCGTAGGCCGCCACCCGCACCAGCACGTTTTTGTGGTTATAGAGGTAGTCGGGCTTGTAGTCGTTGATCTCCTGGAGCAGCTGCTCGCTGGTCAGCCGGTTTTTCAGGGCGTCGGACATCTGCTTGCGGCGCAGGATGCCGAACCGCTGCACCACGGAGTCCCGCTCCTTCACCGCCCCATGGAGGCTGTTGGGGCGGCACATGGTCTTGCCCGTGAAGGGGTTGTACCCCGGCATGGACAGCACCCGCAGCCAGTTGGCGGTCATCCAGGCGTTCTCCTGGGGGGAGACCAGGGTGCGCAGCGGCGCGCCGGAGGAGCCGGAGGTGGGGGAGACGTGCCAGCTCTCGTACTTTTTGGGGTTCGCGGCGGCTTCGCCGTCCATCCACTCCCGCAGCTCCGCCTTGGTCAGCACCGGGAACTTGTACAGGTCGGCGGCGGTCTGGTAGTCGCCGGGGACGGTGTCGCTGGCCATGAACCGGCTCCGATAGAAGGGGACCTCCCAGGCCCGCTGCATCAGCTCCTGAATTTTTTTGTTTTGCGTTTCCACCAGGCGCTTGTAATCCTTGGCCCGGATGGGTTTGTCGTAAAGCGTGGTCAGGTCCCGCAGGGCGTAGACATTTTCCAGCTTTCGGTCTGTGGCGTAGCTCATGGACGGTTCTCCTTTGCGTATAATTTGACGAATTGTGTACTATTTGGATTTGACTTTATGCCCAAATCAGTCCCTGTACCCCTTCCCTGGTGGTGACCTCCACCCGGAGCAGGGACTGAATGTGCTGCATCCGGCGGTTCAGTTCTTCCCGGGTGGGAGCGGAGACGATGAGGGCCAGCCGGGAGGTCTTGTCGGTATGGCCTTCCCGGTTCTCCATGCCCAGACGCAGCTTGTCCAGCTGGTTCCGGTGGACGTAGGGCAGGTTTTTCACTTCCTCCACCCCGGAGAGGGCTGTCACCTTCCCCACGGGAATGTAAAAGGCCATGTACCCGCAATAGCATTGCTGGGGCAGAATCTCCGGCATCTCCTTCTGCTGACCGGTGGCGATGTTCAGCAGAAATTCCTCGGTACACAGGCCGGTGGAGAGGGAAATCAAATCTGACGAGATGAACACCCCGCCGCCCCGGGCGGCGGTCTCCATCAGGTAAATTTCGTCCCCGTCCATGATATATTCGCTGTGGGTGATGCCCTGTTTCAGGCCGAAGCCGGTGATGATGCGCCGGTTCAGGTCCAGCACCCGCTGCGTCAGATCCTCATCGGCGGTAGAGGGCATAATGCGGCTCTTGGCGGCGTAGGCGTCGGGGATGTCGAAATAGAGGGTGTCGCCGCAGGTCAGGTTCTGGAACTGGTAGTTGAAGGAGAGGCCCTCCACCACGAACTCCCGGCCCGTAGCCAGCCGCTCCACGATGACCCCGCCGTTGGAGGACCAGCGAGCGGCCTCGGCGTACTTCTCCCGTAGCTCGTCTGCACTGCGGACGGCCTGAACGCCCCGGCTGCCCTGGGTGTCCAGGGGCTTGATGATGACCGCGCCCCCCAACTGGGCGTAGTAGTCCTCCGCCTCCTCCAGCGAGAACACCGTCCGGTTGGGCAGCTGGGGGATGCCCAGCTGGGCCAGCTTCTGGCGCATCAGGGCCTTGTCGGTGAAGAGACAGCCCGTCTCGTAGCCGATACCGGGGAGGCCCATCTCCTGAGCCACATACGCCACGGTGCGCACGGCGATGTCTGTCTGGTCGGTGATGACCCCGTCGATTTGCTCGGCCCGGGCGAAGGCCAGAATCTCCTCCTTGGCCCGCACGTCGATAAGCAGTTCCTTACTGATGTAAGGGCGGAACGCCTCACCAATGACCGGCGCAGCCAGCAGCACTTCATAACTCTCCGCCGCCTTTTGCACCAGCGGGAGCTGGAAGTCTCCCGCGCCGACAATGAGTACCTTTTTCACCGGACGGTCGCCTCCTCCACGTTCAGGGTCTCCCGCACCACATACTGGGGAGAGTTGTTCAGCGAGATATAAATGCGGCCAATATACTCCCCGATCAGCCCCAGCAGGAACATAATCATGCCCCCCAGAAAGAGCATGGCGGCCATGAGGGAGCTATAGCCCACCGCCACGGTGGGGACCAAAAACTTGTGGATAACGGTGTAAATGCCTGTAATGACCCCCACAAAGGCGCAAATCACGCCCAGGGTGGTGGCAAGGCGCAGGGGTTTGACGGAAAAGGCGGTGAAGCTGTTCATCCACAGGGCGAAGGACTTTTTAAAGTTGTAGTGTCCCACGCCGATGGTGCGCTCCCGCTCCTCCATGACCACGTTGGTCACCCGGCTGGTGGCCCGGAGCATCAGGCCGGAGAGGTAGGGATAGGGGTTGGTGTAGCGAATGACCTCGTCCTTGACGAAGCGGCGCATCACCGAGTAGTTGGAGAATTTCAAATCCTTGTCCTTGCCCAGCAGCCAGTTGGCCACCGTGTCGTTGACCTTGGAGCCGAAGTTTTTCAGACCCGACTGGGTCTTTTTGGGGTACTTGGCGATGGATACGTCATACTCTCCGCTTTCCAGCGGGGCCAGCAGGTCCCAAAACCGGTCCGTTGGACATTGTAAGTCGTCGTCGATAAAGGCCACATAGTCCCCGGTGGTGTAGTGGCACCCGCAGATGAGGGCGTTGTGCCGCCCGCCGTTTTTGGCAAGGTCGATGACCTTTACCCGCCGGTCCTGAGCGGCCTGCTGTCGCAGCACGGACAGCACGTCGTCCGGCGAGCAGTCGTTCACCGCCACGATTTCGTAGTCATATTCCGGGCGCTGCGCCACAACGGAGCGAATCTCGTCCATGACCAGGGCCACGGAGCCTTCGCTGGCGTAGCAGGGAATGACAAAGCTGATGGTTTGCATAGTTCTCTCCCTTGTTTCTCTAACAAGATAGGTGTTCTTTGTGTATGGAGGAAAACCCCTCCGCCACCGCCTAAAGGCGGTGGCCCTCCTCCCCTTTCAGGGCAGGGAGGGGCAAAGCCCCGGAAGTGCCGCTTGACGGCGGAGGCAAGAGGGGTGGCCGGTTACGGAAGGATGGTTATTTGCAGAAAAGTCATACTATGCCAGGTAAAAAAGCTGACCAAACGCAAACACGAACCTAGCTAACGGCTAAGAGCTAATAGCTAACAGCTCATTACCGATAAAATTCCTTCACCGCGTCGATGACCTCCTGGCAGTCCTCCGCCGTCAGGCCGTAATACATCGGCAGGCGGGTCAGTCGCTCGGACTCTCTGGTGGTGTACACGTCCTCTCCGTGGAACCGGCCAAAGCGCTTGCCGGCGGGGGCGGTGTGCAGGGGGATGTAGTGGAAGGCGGAGTAGATGCCCCGCTCCTTCAGGAAGGAGATAAGCGCCGTCCGCTCCTCCAGGTCTTTGCACTTGATATAGAACATATGGGCGTTGTGAACGCAGCCCTCCGGGATAACCGGCAGCTCGATTTTCCCCGCCTGGGCCAGAGGGGTCAGCCCCTCGTAATAGCGGTTCCAGGAGGCCATGCGGTCCTCGTTGATCTTGTCCGCGTCCTCCAGCTGGGGATAGAGGTAGGCGGCGTTCAGGTCGCTGGGAAGATAGCTTGAGCCGTAATCCACCCAGGTATACTTGTCGATCTGGCCCCGGATGAACTTGCTGCGGTTGGTGCCTTTTTCCCGGTAGATTTCCGCCTGCTCCACCTGCTCCGGGTGGTTGACCAGCACGGCGCCGCCCTCGCCCATGGTGTAGTTTTTTGCCTCGTGGAAGCTGTAGCAGCCCACGTCGCCGATGGCGCCCAGGGCCTTGCCCTTATACCAGCCCATGACGCCCTGGGCCGCGTCCTCCACCACCTTGAGGCCGTGGCGGTGGGCGATGTCCAGAATGGCGTCCATCTCGCAGCCCACGCCCGCGTAGTGGACCACGCAAATGACGGTGGTTTTCTCCGTGATGGCGTCCTCGATTTTGGTCTCGTCGATGTTCATGGTGTCGGGCCGGATGTCCACAAACACCACCTTGGCCCCCCGCTGGACAAAGGCGTCCGCCGTGGAGACAAAGGTGTAAGCGGGCATGATGACCTCATCCCCCGGCTGCACGTCGCACAGCAGGGCGGCCATTTCCAGGGCGCTGGTGCCGGAGGTGGTCAGCAGCACCTTGGCCGCGCCGGTCTTTTCCTCCAGCCACTGGTGGCATTTCAGGGTGAAGGGGCCGTCGCCGCAGAGCTTGTTGTTGGCGATGGCCTGGGCCATGTATTCGGGCTCCCGGCCTGTGGAAGGGGGAATATTAAAGGGAATACGCATGAAAATCAGCCTCCAAAATTGATGATCGGGTCAATCTTTCTCTTTTCGTTTTGTCCGGGCAACACCATTTCTCCGGCGCAGCAGCAGCACACACACGCCCCGCACCGCGATGGCGGCCAGGGCCACGCCGCTGGCGACCATACCGGCGTTCAGCCAGGGCATGGAATAGCGCAGCACGATCTCGTGGTCGCCCGCCTCGATGACCGCGCCCATATAGAGCTTGTCCACCTGGAACAGCTCGGTTTCCTCTCCGTCCACCCACAGGGTCCAGCCCTTGGTATAGGGGATAGAGAAGGTCAGCAGCCGGGTGTCGCTGGCGGAAATGGCGCCGGTGATGACGTCGCCGTTTTCGTCCACGTCCTCCAGCATGACCGCCGACAGAGCGGTCACGTCCTCCGCATAGTCCTCCATGGGCAGGCAGAACACCCGGAAGTCCTCATAGGTGAATTCGCCGGGGTCGGTGAAGGTCAGGGTACACTCTGTGGTCCCCTCCTCGCTGTAGCCTAGGTTGAAGGAGAACCCGGAGGTCTCAAAGTAATAGGTCTGCCGTTTGCCGTGGAGCCGGGTAGAGGTGGTGGCGCCGTTGGCCCGCACCTTCAGCTCGCACAGGGCAGAGGATTTGTCGCTGGCGTAGTTGATGCCTTCCAGATAGAGGTAAGTCTCACACCCCGCCGCGCCGTCGAAGGTGAAGGTGATGGAGGCGTCCTCCTCCGTCACGGTGATGGTTTTGGTCTCCTCGTCCAGGGTCAGGCCGTGGGTCTTTGCCACCTGACAGTCCACCTCCTGAACTGTCAAATCGGCCTCGCCCTGGGTCAGCCCCGCCTCGTCCAGAATCTGGGCCGTCTCATCGGAGACCACGGCGTTTTGCAGCACCGCCTGCTGCTTTTCCGCGAAGTTCAGGGCGTTGTACTCGTCCTCCGTCATATAAGAGGTGTAGGTGTACCCCAGGGACAGGGCGTACTGATTCTCATAGATCAGGGCGCCGTCGGATTCTTCCGCCAGAGTGAAGCCGTAGGGGACCCGGTCGCCCTCATCCTCCACGCAGTAATACTTGACGCAGGCCAGGGCCTCCAGGCTGGCCCGGGCGTCGAACCCCCGCAGGTCGAAGCTCTGGGCCGCCGTGTTCAGATTGAAATCCAGATAGGTCTCCGTCATCCCGGAGGGGATGATGGAAAAATAGGAAGTGGTGCCGTAATACCCCGCGCCCATGGACTGGTTGGACCGCCGGGCGGACTGCTCCACCCGGTAAAAGCTGTCGTCCCCCAGGGTGGAGGCCGCAGCCGCTTCGGTGTCCGTCAGGCTGCTTTGCACCTCTCCGGCGTCCACGCAGGTCTCGGTGTAGTTGCCCACACCCTCCCGGAAGGCGGCGTTGGTGTTGACCACCAGGGCCAGAGTCAGGGACAGCGACAGCACCGTTTTCTTCTGGTAGGTGTTGGAGGCGAACAGGTCCATGGTCAGCACCGCCAGCAGCGTCCCCGCCAACAGCAGCAGGCCCACATACCGGGCGGCGTCCGGCTCCTGGCCGCAGAGGACCAGACCAATGTAAATGCCGCACGCCACCAGCAGCCCCCGCTTTTCCCGCGGCTCCAGGTGCAGGAACTCCGGCAGCATGTACGCCAGCACCAAGGACCCCATCAGCGCGAAGCCGTAGCACCAACGGTTGGTGACGTAGCCGAAGCCGTTCATGATCTTGCCGAACAGCGGCACGCAGATCATTACCGTGCAGATGATAACGCCGGTTTTCAGAGGCAGGAACCGCTTTTCCTTCTGGAAAAACAGCAGCACGATGGACAGCAGCGTCAGCCCGGCAAAACCGAGGATGGCCCAGTTGTGTCCGCTGGGCACGGCGGCGGTCAGCTCGTCAAACAGCGTTTCGTAATAGCTCCAGCCGTAGGCGAACAGGGAGGTCAGGCCGCTCTGCTCCCCGGTGCGGCTGCTGGTCAGGAAGGCGTAGACCGTGGGCAGCAGAATGACGCCGGACAGGGCCATTCCCCAGAAGTATACGCCGATCAGCTTGAAAATTTCGCTGAGGATGCGCTTTACGTCGGTGCCGTGGAGGAAAATCAGCCGCACTAGCAGGTACAGCGCCATCATCAGCGTGTTCATATAGGCCAGGTAATAGCCGCTGATGAAGTTCAGGCACACCGTCACCAAAAACAGGCCGCCCTTGCGCTTGTGCAGGAACCGCTCCACTCCGGCCAGCATCAGGGGCAGGTAGATGAGGCAGGGAGTCTGGAACACCGGCTGGCGCACCAGGATGTAGAGGGAGTAGCCGCAGAAAGCGTAGGACATGCCGCCGCAGATGATCTCGCTCTTGCTGGTGCGCCCCAGCTCCAGCAGCAGCCACATCACCGCCAGCCCGCTGCAATAGATGCGCAGCAGACACAGGACGCTGTAGAGGGCCTCCATGTGATCCACCGGGGTGAACAGGCACAGCAGCATAGTCGGGTCCCGTCGGATGACGTCCAGTACGTCCATGCCCATACCGGCCTGGAAGGTGAACTGAGACAGGTGCAGGACGCCGGTGGTCTGGAACTCCTCCACCACAGCGAGGGCGTAGTTCCGCAGGAACACCATGGAGGCGTACTGCTGCTGGAGGCCGTCCGCCGTCCAGACCATGGACTTTCCGTTGGTGAAGAAGGGCAGCACCACCGCCGTGGCCAGCACTATGAACGCCGCCGTGAAAATCAGCACACAGCGGACCCCCAGAGTGTGCCGCTGGTAAAAGCTCTGGCGGCCGGGGTGCAGCGTCCGGGCGGGCGGATTTGGCGGGTTCCAGAAGTTCCCGTTCCGCAACACCCATTTCACCGGGCGCACCGCCCAGGGCAGACAGGCGATGACCACCAAAACCAGCGCCAGCGCCAGTCCCACCAGATAGCCCGCCTTGCCCAGCTGGTCAGAGAACAGGGCCATCAGCACCGCGCTGAACAGGGTGGTGATGGGCCGCTGCCAGAGGTACGCCTCCGGCCAGGACTCGCTCAGGTCGGTGAGCACCGGCAGACGGCGGTTGGGCAGTAGGGACAGCAGCCCCAGAATCAGGCACAGCACCAGCACATACCACCCCAGCCGGACCAGCGGCCCGTAATGACCGATGATGCCGCTGGAAAGGCTGGCATAGCTCTTGTTGCCCTTGAAGAAGGGAGCCAGCCGGTATAAAAAGTCCGATTTCCACCAGCAGACGGCCAGCACAGCGGCCAGTCCCGCCAGGGAGAGCAGTTTTGTACCCAGCTTATCCAGCAATTTCCCCCGTTGATCGGCGTCGGTCCACCGCCCCAGCAGAAACAGGGGCAGGAAAACCAGCGCCCGGGCCAGGCAGAACCGGTCTCCGATCCAGCCCAGCAGACCGGAGAGACAGCCCACCGCCAGGGCCAGAACGGACAGCAGCCGCCGGTCCCACTTTTTCTGCTCCAGCCACAGCATCAGGAGCAGATATTCCGCGAACACCAGAAACAGCCACGAGGCCCCGGTTGTGTCGAACAGGGCAAAGCTGGGCGTCCCGCCCAGGGACGTATTGACCCAGAACAACAGCAGCTTTTGCACCAGGTACAGCTCCGCAAAGGCCATGCTGAACCGTACCAGTCGCTCTCTGGTGCCGATGACCTCCCGGGAGAGGCTGCCGAACAGGAACACCAGGGCGGGATACCCCGCGATTTGGACAAAGTTCCACAGGGCCTGCACCGCTCGCGTATTGGTCCCCGTGGGCAGGCACTGAACACAGGCGATGCCCAGCAGCATCAGCAGTCCCAGGTGGTATTCCCGTTTTTGGATGGTTTTTGAGTACACAGTTCCAATTTCCTCTTCTTGCGTTGGCCCGGTCAGCGGCCCAGATCGGATTTGATCTGGGTGGTGGAGATCTCCGGCGTGCGGGGGAGATAGACCACCTCGCAGTAGTCCTTCAGAAAGTCGAACTTGCCCTCCCAGTCGTCGCCCATGACGAAGGTGTCCACCCGGAACTCCTTCACATCGGAAATTTTCTGGTCCCAGCAGGTCTCCGGGATGACCAGATCCACATAGCGGATGGATTCCAACAGCTGTTTGCGCTGCTCGTAGGTGAAGTAGCACTTTTTCTGCTTCTCGTTCCAGTTGAACTCGTCGGTGGACAGGGCTACGATCAGGTAGTCCCCCTGCTCCTTCGCCCGGCGCAGCAGGTTGATGTGGCCGTAGTGGAGCAGGTCGTAGGTGCCGTAGGTGATGACTTTTTTCATGTTGTTCCTCCAGCTTGCCGCCCCGTGGGGGAAGGCGACTGTTTCCAATCGGGGATGTTTAATCAGCACGATTATAGCACAAGCCCCGGCCATATGCAATCTTTGAACCTGTCGAAAAACCGGGAGATTCTCACAAAAAATTCGGTTTGGGGTGCTGAACCGCTGAGCGGGTCAGCGCCCGCCCCGCCTGGAACAGAAAGAGACCGGCCCGCACAAACGGACCGGCCTCGGATTGGGATTTACATTAGATTAAACTTTTTGATTATCCGTACACTCAGCCGTTTACCCGAAACCCCACCGCCACCGCCTAAAGGCGGCGGCCCTCCTCCCCTTTCAGGGCAGGGAGCGCAGCGGAAGTGCCGCTTGACGGCGGAGGCTAGAGGGGTGGTCAGTTACCAAACGACAGTTCTCTGTGGAAAACTTGTACTATGCAGGGCAAAATTGCTGACCAAATAGCAAGTACTATCCCCCCCTTGCCGCCCCTGAAAGGGGAGGTGTCACGGCGTAAGCCGTGACGGAGGGGTTTTCCCGTCGGAATGATTGATAAGGCTGGTTCAAAGGGATAACCAATTTAAATTTTTACGCGGGACAGGTCCTGTCGCTTAGCACTCCAGCTTCTCCAGGGTGCAGGTCTTGGCGATGGACTTGCGGATCTCGGCGCGCAGCGGCAGCACGGAGGTGGGGGAGACGGACAGCTCGTCGATGCCGATGGCCAGGAAGGTGGGCAGCAGGGAGATGTCGGCGCCCAGCTCGCCGCAGATGCCGATCCAGATACCGGCCTTGTGCGCGGCGTCGGTGGCCATCTTCAGGGCGCGGAGGACGGCGGGGTGGTGGGGATCGAAGAACTTGCCCAGGTCGTTGGCCTGACGGTCACAGGCCAGGGTGTACTGGGTCAGGTCGTTGGTGCCCACGGAGAAGAAGTCCACTTCCTTCGCCAGAGCGTCGGCCACAAAGACGGAGGCGGGGGTCTCGATCATGATGCCCAGCTCGGTGTCCTTGTTGTAGGGGATGCCCTCGTCGTCCAGCTCGGCCATGACCTTGGCGCAGGCCCGCTTGCACTCCTTGACCTCCCAGACAGAGGTGATCATGGGGAACATGATGGCGACCTTGCCGTAGGCGGAGGCACGATAGAGGGCGCGCAGCTGGGTGCGGAACACCTCGGGGCGGTTCAGGCAGATGCGGATGGCGCGAACGCCCATGGCGGGGTTCTCTTCCTTCTTCATGTCGAAGTAGTCCACCTGCTTGTCGGCGCCGATGTCCAGGGTGCGGATGACGACGCGCTTGCCGTTCATGGCGGCGGCCACCTGCTTATAAGCCTCGAACTGCTCGTCCTCGGTGGGGTAGTCGGAGGCGGCCAGATACAGGAACTCGGAGCGGAACAGGCCGATGCCCTGACCGTCGTTGTTCTGCACGGCGGCCACGTCCTCGGGGGAGCCGATGTTGCAGTAGAGCATCATCTCCTTGCCGTCCAGGGTCACGTCCTCTTTGCCCTTCATGGTCTCCAGCAACTTCTCCATCTCGATCTGCTTCTCACGCTTTTCCTTCAGGCCGGTCAGCGTGATCTCATCGGGGTCCAGGAACAGCTCGCCGGTCTCGCCGTCGATGTAGGCGGTGCGGCCATTGTAGTCCTGCTTGAGCGCGTCGCCCGCGCCGCAGACGGCGGGGATGCCCATGGTACGGGCGAGGATGGCGGTGTGGGAGTTGCCGGAGCCGCCCTGGGTGACGAAAGCCAAAATCTTGGACTTGTCCAGCTGGAGGGTCTCGGAGGGGGCCAGGTCGTCGGCGGCCAAGATGACGGGGACATCGGAGTCGATGCCGCCGGCCACGACGCCCATCAGGTTGTCCAGGATGCGGCGGGCCACGTCCTTGATGTCGGCGGCGCGGGCCTGCATATAGGCGTCGTCCATGGCGGCGAACATG
The DNA here is from genome assembly GCA_001941075.1 of Oscillospiraceae bacterium Zagget6. Taxonomy (GTDB): domain Bacteria; phylum Bacillota; class Clostridia; order Oscillospirales; family Oscillospiraceae; genus Onthomonas. The sequence goes on from MSHH01000024.1 coordinate 27,503, forward strand.
GCGGCGAACTGCTCACCGGCCTGCTCCACGGCGTACTCGGCGTTGCAGGACTCCTCCTCCATGACGGAGGTCATGCACTCCACGAAGTCCTCGTCCTCCACGAACATGGCGTGGGTCTCAAACAGCACGGCGGCCTCGTCGCCGGCCTCTTCCCGGCACTTCTCGGCCAGGACTTCCAGCTGCTCCATGGAAGCGGCCTGAGCAGCGGCCAGACGCGCCTTTTCTGCTTCTACGTCAGTGACGGTGGTTTTGACGATGGTGGTGTCCGGGCGCTGGAAGAAATACAGCGGGCCCTTCTCGACGCCCTTGGAGACGCCTTTGCCTTGGATCATGATCATAGTTCTTTCACCCCTGAAAAAATTTGTACAGAAACGCTCATATCCGATCAACGTTTCTGTGGGAGAGGTCGCCCTCTCCAACGCTCTTTTATTTGCCGGGCAAATAAAAAAATACATCTGACATCCTTTTGAAAGGCTGGATGTCAAATCTGTTTCGCCATCCGCCCGGCCCTGTGGCAGAAATCCACAAACCCACCCCGGTTATTTTGCCGGAGTTTTATAAATTTCAGCCTGATATATTATACGCCCTCTTTTGGGTTTCGTCAATGGCAAATAATAAAGTTATCTGGTTATCCCTTTGAATCAGCCTTGATAGCCCGGTTTATGGGACTTTGAGTGTGATATAATATGGACATAGACAAAGAAAAGGCAGGAATTTGTTTATGTCCAAGCGAAAGAAGATTTCGATTGTCGAATTTACCAAGCGTTATTCTACGGAGGAAGCCTGTCGGGAACATCTGGCAGAACAACGCTGGCCCGATGGCTTTGTGTGTCCCTGTTGTGGCAATACACAC